>NZ_JAVMIP010000017.1 GCF_031729055.1 Pseudocalidococcus azoricus BACA0444
CGCTTTGACACAGCTTCAGAAAAAGTGTACCAACTTAGCGAGGAATATGCTGTATCTTTTAAAGTAACTACTGGTCGCCCAGATGCTTCTTTTAATTGCAAAGATATACTAACAACAGAGTAATCATAATTTGGTAGATAAGTTCTTGAAGCACCTAGTATTGGAATGCCACTCATTGAGAGTAAAGCTCTTTCTCCTACATAGTATGAGTTACCAAGCATAAAGACTGCTTTTTCTGGCTTCCAGGGCCACGAGGCGGTTACCCAATCGTTTAAGTTAGCAGGTCTTTTTAACTGACGTAGTTGATTAATAGTCCAATGACCACCATCCGCATGAGCTGCGTGTTCAGGGCATAAAGCTATCATTCCTTCAGGATTATGATGTTGTTTATTTCGCCATGGTGGATCAAAATGATGCCAAGTTAAGAATGGAGAACCACAAACTGGACATGCAAATCCAACTTCCTTGCAAAGCTGTCTTATCACAGGTGAGGGAGGTTGACGTTTCATGTATAATTATTTTTTTGAAAAACCTTGTAAAATCAACCTCAAACTTGCAGAACTTTCCTGTTTTCTCTTGCTTTTCTCTATACTATGAAATCCCTACTTCTGATCCTATAAAGATTTACACCAGGCCAACGGTAATCCCACAAATTTCTTCCAGCCGGAAACATAAGCCCGACGCGTAAAGACATCGTAATTATTTTGTTCAATCACATCGAGAATTTGCCGATAGAGCATCAACGCCGACCACACCGGCCACCGCGCATCTTTGTGTAAATAGCCTACACCCGCCTCGGCCTGGACATAAAACTCTTGGGCGCGGGCAATTTGGAACTTCATTAACTCCCGCCAGTTGCGATTGACCACCCCATTTAAGAGTTCTTCTTCCGAATAGTTAAACGCTGCTAAATCTTCCAGGGGTAAATAAATACGCCCGCGCCGGACATCTTCCCCGACATCTCGCAAAATATTCGTTAACTGATTCGCCACCCCCAACGCCACCGCCTGATCGGATAAGGTTCCGCGGGCCTGGTAGGGATTGACCCATGGAGATTTCAGTTGATCATTAAACGGTTCCGCTCCCATCACCGCCAGAGACATTAAGCCAACAGTCCCCGCCACCCGATAGCAGTACAAATTCAACTCATCAAAGGTGGCATAGCGATTGCGATGTAAGTCCATCCGTTGCCCCGCAATCATGTCCCGATAGGGTTGAATATCCTGGGGAAACTTATCCAAGGTATCCACCAAAGCCAAATCCATGCCATCGTGGGGTTTACCAGCAAAAATATCCTCTAAGCGGGCTTCCCAGTCATCCAGGGTTTTGGGGGTTGTTAAGGCCGCTTGGGGGCCATCCACCAATTCATCAGTCCGCCGACACCAAACATAGATCGCCCAAATTGCCTGTCGCTTGGCCGGGGGCATTAACAAGGTGCCAAGATAAAACGTTTTGGCGTACTGGGCCGTGACTTGCCGACATTGTTCGTAGGCCGCGTCTAATGGGACAAGCGGGGGCGAGTACTCTGGTCTAGACAGTTGCAGCATCAACAAGAGTCGCAGTAGAGGGCAAAGATTCAGGCACGTCTAGTTTGGCATTGGTAATGGCCTGCGCTGTCAGCTTACCAGAAAGCACTGCCCCTTCCATACTGCCCAAATACTCTTGATAAGTATAACTGCCCGCCAAAAAGAAGTTGGGGATCACCGTGGCCTGGGTTGGGCGAAATTGTTGTCGGCCTGGGGTGGCTTTATACACCGAGCGGGGGGTTTTAACCACGGCTGTTTTTAAGACTTTCACAGGCTCAGGGAGATGGTCGGGGAAAAGTTTGGTCAGTTCTGCCAGTGTGGCCTGGATGATGTCATCGTTAGAGCGGCCAATCCAATCTTCGGCTGGGGCTAAGACTAATTCCAACATTGAGCGATTGGGGTCTTCATACTCCTTACAAGTGGTACTCATGTCGGCATAAACACTCAGGAGGTTGGAGCGGGAAAAGAGCAGATGATCCACCGTGGGCAATTTCTGATCAAACCAGATTTGGACATTAATCACCGGCACTCCTTCCAGGCCCTCCAACATCTGAAAATTGGGCAGTTCTTTCCACCGCTCTGGTAGCAATAACTTCAAGGCATCTACAGACATGGCCGATACATAGGCATCCGCAGTAATTTCCCGCTCCGGTTGACTGTCATAGCCCCGAATCCGAAACGCCTGAACAGAGCCATCCCCATTCAAGACAATTTCCTTCAAAGCGGCATTGGAATGAAACTCGCCACCCCGCTCGATTACATAATCCATAATTGGCTGACACAGGCGTTCTGGGGGCGCACCATCTAAAAAAGCAATCTTCGAGCCGTAACGTTCTTTCAAAAAGCGGTTAATGGCCGTTAAGGGAATCGTGGCTGAAACATCTTCCGGGTTAATAAACGTCAACGCCTTAGATGCAGCAATAAAAATATCCGAGTTGACCCGCTCATCAATGCCCTGTTGCTCGAGCCATGCCAAAAGGCTGTACTTGTCCATGTCCTCCACATACTTTTGTCCCCGGATAATGGCCGGAATTAACCCCCAGGCAAACCGCACCTTCTGCTCCCAGGTCAACATATCGTTATTACGGAGGATCGAGACAATCACATTAAAGGGAGCGGGAATATCTGGGACATCAAACCAAGACAGGACTCCCGGCTTTTCCGGCTGGTTAAAAATGAGGGCATGACGTTTCCATTGCAACCGATCCAGGATGTTTAATTCCCCCATCAGTTGCAACATATTCGGGTAAGCCCCAAAGAAAGCATGGAGACCCGTTTCAATCCAGGCCCCATCCTTGTCTTGCCAGGCCGCCACCAGGCCACCAAACACAGCCGACCGCTCAAACACAATCGGTGTATGACCTGCATCAACTAAGTATTTAGCGCAAGATAATCCGGCTAACCCGCCCCCAGCAATGGCAACTCGCATGAGCAAACCTAAAAAAATTTGGAAATTCGTATTTATTATAGTTTACAAAATGTTACGTTATCCCCCTCTCTACTCAGGAAGCCCTCGAGATTTTAGTGGTGATGGCTAAGATTGAGGCCAATCCATGATCCAGGCCTGGGCAAGGGGATATCGAACTGGGGATGATATGAAGGACAAGTACAGTTGCAAAAACCGTTGTGAACATCGCCCCCTGGCAAACCCCTGCTTATCAACACCACGCCCAGTTTCTTTGGCAAAGTTTTCATGACTGGACAGGTCGGTGGTTAATCCCCGATTTAGCTGATAGTTGGCCTAGACTATCCCCCCTAGATCAGGCCACAGCCCTATTTGAGTACCCCCAACCCATTTTGTCCCACGGCGGGCAACCGGATCCCATTTTTAACTATGGCAACCAGGCCAGCCTTAAACTCTGGGAAATCTCCTGGGATGAATTAGTCCAAATGCCATCTCACCTCAGTGCCGAACCCCCAGCCCAGTCTGAACGCGCCAACCTTCTTCGACAGGCCGCTGCACAAGGGGTGATTGAACATTATCGGGGGATTCGGATTAGTCGGACTGGTCAGCGATTTGAAATTATCAATGCCACGATTTGGACGGTTTTAGATAGTCATAATCAGAACATCGGCCAAGCCGCAACCTTTAATCAGTGGGAGTATCTAGAGGAGAAGTGAGAAGTCAAGGAATTGCTTTATTTTCTATTTTTATCTTCCCTTATCTCCTCTTTCCTATTCCCTCACTACTTACTCGCAGGTTGGGCCGAGGCATCATTGGGGGCAGCGGGAAAATCCACGCCCAGCACTTTTCCGTCCGGTTCCATAATCACAATCAGGTCATCGGTCAGTTTACTAAACTCAACTTTGATCACGACAATGGCTCCATCTACCCGTGATGAAACCCGTTGGCGGAAGTCTCCGGTGCGCTTGACAAAAATTTCTCCTTTTCTTTGGAGAATAGCTGGTGGGTTTTCCGCTTGGGTTTGGGGAGCCAGATATTGCCAGGCCTGGTCATACTTTTGGGCAAAAAGAGCATCCACAAAGGCTTCGGCATTGGCCTGGAGTTGTTGGGGCGGAACGGGCTGGGCCTGGGCAAGTTGAGAAGATAGAGGATGAACTGAATTGGAGGGGATGGCTTTTGCAGGTGCGGTAATCCCGGATAGGCCCCAAGTTAAGCCCACTAGAACCAGGGAAGTCTGCCAGGCCGGTAACTGCTTACTGAACATCACATTGAACATTGAGTTTAATCTCCTCACCCAAGCAATCTCACAGGGCCTATTCTAAGGGAGCCTGATTCCGTTAACCAATCTAGGGACGAAATCCATCTCATTTAGTTGCAGCCTGTAGAGATTTGTGACTCCTGACCCTATCCTCTCGGGGGGGATGTTAGGCTAGGGGGCAGCGTTTCAGGTTGTGGGCATGGTTGTCCTTTCAGATGCTGGTGTGATCTCCTCCTCCGTTGCTGGGGCCGATCAGCGGGTGGCAGTGTTATTAATGGGCTACGGAGAAGTGGAGAGTTATGAAGATTTTGCCAATTACAACGAACAAGCCCTGAATTTGCTCACGGCCAAGTTTGCCCCCGTGCCGGCCTGGGTTTATCCGCCCTTAGCTCGCCTCCTTGCCATGTTTGATCGCCATGAATGGGGGCATCAACACCATGATTTTATTTCCCCACACAACAAAATTTTCGAGGAACAACGGGCCGGGATTGAAGCCCAGTTAAAACACCATTGGGGAGAGCAAGTCACTGTCTTTAAGGCCTTTAATTTTTGCGCCCCCTATTTGCCCAAGCAGGTCTTAGCCGAAATCCAGGCCCAGGGGTTTGAGCGGTTACTAATTTATCCCCTGCTGGTGGTGGACTCCATTTTTACCAGTGGAATTGCCGTTGAGCAGGTGAATGCCGCCATTAGTGAGATCAATACTGAGTTAGAAGCCCATCAAGGGGGGGCCTGGTTGCCACGGACACGCTACATCCCCTCATTTTTTAACCGCCCAGACTATATTCAGCTTCTGGCCCAAATTGTCGAAACCCAAATTCAATCCCAGTGGCTGAAAACCTATGCCCCCAGTCAAATCGGGATTGTCCTGATGAATCATGGTTGCCCCCATAAAGCCAAGGGATTTACCTCTGGGATTAGTGAAAGCCAGGCCCTTTATGAGTCGGTGCGGGAAGAGTTGATTTATCGGTATCCGCTCATTTCTGTCGGTTGGCTGAATCACGATACGCCGCTAATTGAATGGACACAGCCCGATGTCACCCAGGCCAGTCAAAATTTAATTCAACTGGGCGCGAAGGTGATCCTGTTTATGCCCATTGGCTTTGCCACCGAAAACCATGAAACTCTCTTGGATGTCCATCACATTATCCATGGCCTGGAAAAACAGCATCCCGATGTGAGCTATGACCAAATGCCCTGTGTTAACGCAATGCCAGAGTTTTTAGACATGGTCGCGGCCTGGGCTGAACCCCACATTTCTGCCTTAATGGCCCCGGAACCGACCGCACAGTTAAGTCACTCTGGGCATAGTCACAACGGTCACCACCATCATCATCATCATTAGGGGCAAAATCAAACGTGCCAGCACGGGGCCTGGGATAATGGGAATGCTCAACCAAGGGGGACAACACCATGAGTCAGACCACTGAAATCCTGGAAAAACTGGCCGCAGATATTGGTCGGGATGTTTACATTGACATTGCTCGTTGGCATTTGTACTTAGCTGAAGCCCATCTCCATACTGTTTTGGCCAGTGAATTCTATCCCTATTTGAGTGGCAAACCCCTTCAAGCTGCGGATGTCAAAGCTGTGTTAGCCAAAATCCCAGTCAAATTGGGGGGTGGACAAGCTGAATTGCCCCTAAGTGTCCTGATTCCCCCCTCTGCCCAGGCCCAGCTTTTAGAAATCCTCCAAAATTGGCAGCAGGAACTTTAGGGTGTGTCATCAGATAATGTCTGTAAATACCTGGCTGAAACCTATCCCAATGACTTTCCGACTTGGCTCTTGGGTCATGCCAGCCCCAATCAATCTCTCTAAGAACCCCTGAAAACGGAACTTGCGGTTGAACCTATCCGGGCTGATAGTATTACAATTCTTCAAAGTGCTCAAACCTTGCTGCATTTAGAATTTCAAACTCTGCCCCAATCACAACCGGACTTACCCTTTCGGATGGTGGATTACTACATCCGCTTAAAACGACTCTACCCCCAAAGCCAAATCCATCAAGTTTTAATTTTTCTTAAGCCCAGCAACGACATCCGCTGTCACATCAGTCAATATCAGGATGCCCAACTCACGCACCAGTTTCAAGTGATTCGGATGTGGGAACAAGACCCCATACCGTTTCTAAAAAATTCTGGTTTATTACCCCTAGCAGCACTTTGCCAAACCGCAAATGGTCGAGAATTGTTAGAAACTATTGCCACTGAACTAAATCAAATTCCAGTCGAGACGGGACGGGCCCAATTGATGGCCTGTTGTGATCTTTTAGCTGGGCTAAGATTTGAGAAAGGGATGATCAAGAGTATTTTCCGGGAGGAAGTGATGCAAGAATCCGTTACATACCAGGATATTTTGCAAAAGGGAGTCCAACAAGGATTAAAGCAGGGAGAAGCGACTGTTGTGATTCGGCAACTTCAGCGGCGGTTTGGTGAATTACCCTCATCGGTCATCACTCAGATCAAAGCACTACCCTTAAGCCAATTGGAAGCCCTGGCCGATGCTCTTCTTGATTTTAGGAGCTTGACGGATTTGGCCCCTTGGCTGTCACCCTAATCTTTTGCTTTGATCTGGTCATAATCTGTTCTGATCTAATCTGTAAAGGGTGGGCTGAGGAATTTTATCTTTATCTAAGCAAACTTAATTTTCTGAGCGGCATAGAGGCACATTTTTAGTAAAACTAACCCCTCTTTAACGTGCTGAATGTTGGAACTGCCATAGCTGCGGGGAAAGTAGCGGACGGGAATATCTTGAATTTTTAAGCCTAGTTTGGCTGCCCCAAAGAGTAAGTCAAAATCCCCAAAGGGATCAAAGTCGCCAAAATAAACCCGATTTGCGGCCAAACGTTGATAGTTCTTGCGAGAGATCACCTTTGTGCCACAGAGAGAATCTTTAATCCGGGTGTTCAATAAATAGGACAATAACCAGGCAAAAAAACGATTGGCCATCCGATTGAGCCAAGGCATTGCTTGGGGACTGACGGGATAAATGAGCCGACAGCCATTGGCCATCTCACAGCGTCCACTGGCCACAGCATCATAAAACTGGACTAAATCTTCCGGTTGGACGGTTAAATCTGCATCCAAAATCATCAGTACATCCCCGCTGGCCAGATCAAACCCTAAGCGCACCGCATCCCCTTTGCCTTTCCCCGTTTGCTGGGCAATTTTAATATCCCAGGCCTGGCCATACTCAGCTTGAACCCGTTGAATTTCTGACCAAGTGTTGTCGCTGGAGTGACCTTCAATGAAAATAATTTCTGTATGTGTCCCCAGTTTGGGCATTCGCGTTACACAGCTTTCAATGTTGCCAGCTTCATTCCGAGCCGGAATAATGACCGAGCAGGTGTGGTGTCGGGGGTGGCTGGGGCTGGCCTGGGGGCGGGCAATGAGATATTCCGTCAGACAAAGAGAATTGAGCCAAGGTAAGGGGGCAATGTAACGATTCACCAGGCCACTCAGGAGGGGAATTCGCTTGGGGATTAGCAGTCGTTTGCCCGTTGCCACCACATCCAAACCCGCTAAGTTGATTAGATTGGTTAAATCTTCCCGATTCAGCCAGTTGAGCGGGGGCATCGGCATTCGCTGACCGATAAGAGTGGCAAATCGTAAAATCAATTCCCAGGCCGGGTTGTGATAAATCAAAATAATCCGGGTTTCTGGGGTCGTGGCCTGGAGTAGATTTTGAAAAGCTTTTTGGATATTTGTAAATTGACTGGCTGTATTTGCCAAAAGAATATAGTCAAATTCCCCTTTAGGTAAGCTCTCTTCCCCATTGCCAATAAACAAATCTAGTTCGGGAAATCGGCTTTGGGCCGCTGCAATGGCCTGGGGGTTGAGATCAATGCCTGTGCCTAGGCTGGGCTGTACAGACCCTAGGAGATAACCAAGACCCACCCCCACTTCTAGGACACGGGCCCCCGGCGACACATAAAATCGACACAGCCGTTCAATATCTTTATAGTAATAGTAATTTTTTTTATGCCAAGAAAGTATTTTATCTACTGAGGGCAAGTATTGATTCAACGCACGAATACTCAATGAGAACCTCTAGATTTTAAAATTCCAAATGATATAATATCATCTTGAATATGCACTAGTCTGTCTTGATTTCTGGCAAGATTGATCATCAGAATCCTTGATAAGGGATAATCTTTTATTGATCCTAGGGTAAAAGAAAAACTTTACAGGTAAAAATAATCTTACGCTAATCACGCAAGTCATTTCTGTTTACTATTATCAGTTTAGATCATACATCTACCAAAAAATTAAAGAAGGGCGGTTAGATAAAGAAGTCTAAAACTATGGTTGTGTTTTAGACCTAGGTTCTAATAAAAACTTTAGCAACTAATCTTTGTTAGAGTATCAAGCTTATTGTGGAACTAATTTATGAAGATATTTAATAACTTTTTGCTAATCGTAACAGCAAGGAAACGGGAAATTGTCTTTGCAATGATTATGCCAATCTTATTTGTGGCTTTTTCTTTGCTTCTTAGAGATTATTTTATGCCATATTGGTCTGGAAACTATTCTGACCCTGAATATGCCTATTTGCTCAATTCTCTCAACATTCTTAAATTTAAATCACCTATCCATGTAGATCATCCCGGAACAACTTTACAACTATTAGGGGCTATAGTTATTCAAGTAACTTTTATTATTAGATCATTTCTCAGTAATCATTATCAATCATATACAGTAGTAGAAAGTGTTCTTAAAAATCCTGAATTTTATTTGACAGTAATTAATAATGCCATTTTATTAGCTTCCTTCTTGGCAATTTTTTTACTAGGGCTAGTCTCCTTTGCTTTAACAAAAAATAGAATTATTTCATTAATGCTACAAATTAATCCATTTCTTTGGACAATTTTGATTGAATCTTCTAGAGTTAGACCCGAGTCTTTATTGATACCTTTGACCCAAGCTTTTGTTATTGTTCTTTTGTTTTACCTTTATCACAAAGTTGAAAATTCTACGCAGTTTGCTCTTTCCTTGGGCATTATTTTGGGTCTTGGAATAGTTACTAAGGTTACTTTCCTACCATTCATGCTCTCTGTATTCGTACTGCGGAAATTACGTTTGCAGATCCTTGTAGTATTAAGTACCTTAGTGACTTTCTTTTTGTTTACAACTCCAGTCATTACACAATATCATCGTATATTTGGTTGGCTTATTTCTATTGCAACTCATACTGGCCGATATGGTAGTGGTGAAAAGGGATTCATAAATTTTTCTGATTTACCAAATACCTTTAAAAGTTTGTTTGAACAAGATAGGCTATTCTTCACAGTTGTATTTACTGCCTTTATATTCTCTATCCTCATGACGGTTTACAAGCTTTTTTTACAAAAACATCACTATCAATGGCATGAAGAATTGAATAATCTATTGAATGATAAATTTTATTGTATTCTTATTTGCTTATTAGGAATTAACTTTATTCAAATCGCTATGACTATTAAACATCCAGCAATTCATTATTTATTGCCTTCAATGGGCTTGTGCAGTTTGTTGATTATAATCATTGGGGACTTACTTTATAAAGAACTAAGTAATACTTTAAACTCAAATCTTCTCCATAAAATTAGCTTATTCTTTTTCGTTGCTGGACTCGTAGTTTTTGTTAATTCCTTATATCAAAATTTATTAATAACGCAAAAGATTCATATGAACTATAAAGATGAGATTCAAGCTATTCATCAATTAATTGATAGAAACTATAAAAATATTCCTCACGTACGATACTATCGTTGTAGCGATAGGGAATATGCCCTTAAGTTTGGAAATGATTTTGCTGGTAGTCAGTTTTCTAATGAACTTCAATCAATTTACCCAGACGGTTTATTCTATAATGTATGGAGTAAAAAATATGAAACCTTTAGTGCTGAAGTTAATATTGACGATTACAAAGATAAGAGCAAAATTATTTTTCATGGCACACCTTTTGATACAAAATATGACTCATATGAAAAATATTTGCCAGACTTTGATCTTCAGAAAATTTATGAAGGCAAATATGAAGCTCTTTATCTGGCAAGTTCAAAACCCAAATGAACCTCTCCGCCGTAAGCTGACGGAGTATCACTTCGCTCAGCCTCAAACAGGATGCGTTCGACTTTGCTCAACAGCAACCTAATAGACTACTGTACCTCGTGCGCCTCAAGGGGAGGGGAATTGACCCAAAGAGATTAAAAATAATTAGGCTGATTTTCAGTACAATACAATCACAAAGTAATAAAGGTACTTGATAACTTTGACAAAACATGATAGGCCCAATCACAAATAAGCATAGCTACTGTTTGAACTTGAGGCCATGCAAATAATTTTCTCAAGATATATTTTGATATATTAAGGACTAAGGTTATCTGTCGTAATATTTATTTTTTGCTGTGTTGTATGAATTATTTGGAACACTCTTTTTCTGGTTATGGTCACTTCGATATCAATGCCTCAGGGATATTGCTACCGAAAAATTGATATCAATTACCTTTGTGGGTAATCAACCACGAGATTGTCATCCTCCTGATCTTTGTTCACCGCCGCTTATAGGAGCACCAGTCATATTCGTTAAAATACCCAAACTTGGTGATCAAAAGGATGCTTGGCTACATCCGGCAAATGACGGTGCTGACACCGATGAGCGAATGGCTGGAGAATACGGGCTTGGCCCAAATCTAGAAATTATCCAGAGGTATATATCCATTTTCTTGTTCGAGTACGCTTTCCCCCAGGCCTGTCAACTCTTAATCTGGATGGTTCTGGGAAGTTGCGTTACCATATGAAGGCACTTAATAAAACGCAATAAGACTTCAGCCCTATGACGGTTGCTTACCCCAAAAAGTTACTCAATACCTACTCTGCCCGTGATATCCTCCAGCAAGTGGTTTTAGATCGGGAGATTCATCTCATTACCCTGAACCGCTATCGCTATAGTGAACAGCGCAGTTGCAAAGATCTGACTAATTTAATTGAGCAACTCAACGGCCAGCCCCCCCAACTCATTAAAGACCTTTCCCGTCATGTTTCCGATGAAGCCCGCCATGCCATGTGGTTAACGGATTTGCTCGTGGATATGGGAGTTGAGGTTAATACTCCACCCGGGGTTTCCTATATTGAGGAATTTGAGCGGCTCTTGGATGGTCACGCCCCCGGCTCTGATGAATTTTTGATCAATACACTTGCGGCAATTAACGTTACGGAAAAACGGGGTTGTGAATATTTTTCGGCCCATCTTTATGCCCTCAAACAGGCCCCACAAACTGAGGAAAACCAGGCCATTGCTGAGGTCATTGGGAAAATTCTCCCGGAAGAAGCAGGTCATGTTCGCTGGGGAAATCGCTGGTTAGCAGAGCTTGCTCGTAAAAGCCCGGAGCATCGCCAAAAAGTTGAACTGGCTAAACGGCGGTATGGGGCCATTGAACAAGCAGCCTTTGAATCGGGTTTGGATATTACCTTGGGGGCAGAACTACGGCGGGTCGGGAATTTACTTGATATTGCCGAAACTATGCCGATGTTGAACCGAGTTTCCTATTTAGCTGAACGCTTACCCCAAACCCTCTTGGCTCCTGATTTACAGTTCACCCGGATGCAAGCGGCACAACGGGCCTGGAAACGGAACCCCCAAGCCTTCATGGATAAGTTTGTCCCGATGTTTATCAATGGGATTCAGGGCAATAAACCGCCGCAAGCCGTGGCCAGTGCCAAAGCTGAATAAGTCGGGTAATTTCAACAAAATTAGCCAGGCCAGAACCTTAACGCGCTCACAACCCACCTTCAGCCCTTAAAATCAGAGTATTCCCCTTGATGGAGTTTGGCTCATTTTGCCCGTCACCTGTCTTTCCTGTAGTTCTGTTTTTGGCACAGTGCTCAACTGGCTAAAATCCCCGAGAGGCTTGACCGATGGCTGATTTTGGGCGCGTCTTAACTGCGATGATCACGCCGTTTACCCCAGAGGGCGCGGTTAATTACGACTTGGCAGGGGAATTAGCGACTTACTTAGTTGATCATGGCTCTGATGGCCTGGTCGTTTGTGGAACGACTGGAGAATCTCCCACTCTAACCTGGGATGAGGAATTTAAGCTGTTCCAAACAGTCCAGGCCGCGGTGGGTAAAAAAGCTAAGATTTTAGCCGGCACGGGTTCAAACTGTACTAAGGAGGCTATTTCTGCCACCTCCAAAGCGGCTGATCTGGGCCTGGATGGGGCCTTACTGGTAGTTCCCTACTATAATAAGCCTCCTCAAGAGAGTTTATATGCTCACTTTAGGGCCATCGCCGAGTCCGTGCCAGATTTTCCCTTGATGCTCTACAACATTCCTGGCCGCACAGGTCAAAACCTGCTCCCCGAAACGGTGATTCGCTTGGCCGAATTAGAGAATATTGTCGCCATCAAAGAAGCGAGTGGGAATCTAGACCAGGCCAGCCAAATTCGCCAGCACCTGCCCCCGCCCTTTCGGATTTATTCCGGTGATGATTCCCTCACCTTGCCCCTTTTGGCCATTGGCAGCTATGGTGTAGTCAGTGTTGCTAGTCATCTGGTAGGAGAATCGTTGCAACAAATGGTGCAGGCTTTCGTTCAAGGCCAGGTTGAGACCGCCGCCACCCTACACTTACAGCTTTTAGACCTCTTCAAAGTGTTATTTGTGACTACGAATCCGATTCCCGTCAAAGCTGCATTAGAACTTCAAGGTTGGTCTGTTGGATCCCCCCGCTTACCCCTCACCCCCGCCTCTGAATCGTTGCGTCAATCTCTCCACTCTGTGCTGACCTCCTTGCAACTTCTCTAGTCCCTCTCTAGAAAATGTTCTCTTAACAACACTGGCCCAGACGGATCAGGCCTGAGGCTGCCCAACTTCCTAAAAATTAAAAGTTTTTTCTTGTTTATTTAATCCACTTCCTTAAGGAGACCTATGACCCAATCTGGTACAACCCCCGCCCTGAAAATTATTCCCCTGGGTGGCCTGCATGAAATCGGCAAAAATACCTGTGTGTTTGAGTATGAGGACGAAATTATTCTCCTCGATGCCGGGTTAGCTTTTCCTACCGACGGGATGCACGGGGTGAATATTGTCCTGCCGGATATGACCTACCTGCGCAATAATCGCCACAAAATCAAAGGCATGATTGTTACCCACGGCCACGAGGATCACATTGGTGGGATTGCCTTTCACCTGAAGCAGTTTGATATTCCCGTTATTTATGGCCCCCGCCTTGCGATGGCTTTATTGCAAGGAAAATTAGAAGAAGCAGGGGTTCTAGAGAAGACCGAACTTCGCAGTGTCCGCCCTCGCGACATGGTGCGCCTGGGTAAAAACTTCCTAGTTGAATATATCCGCAATACCCACTCCATTGCCGATAGCTGCTCTGTGGCAATTCATACTCCCTTGGGGGTTGTAATTCATACCGGTGACTTCAAGATTGACCATACCCCCGTAGATGGCGAGTATTTCGATTTTCAACGTTTGGCGGAACATGGCGAAAAAGGGGTCTTGTGTCTGATCAGTGACTCTACCAACTCCGAAGTCCCCGGCTATACCCCCTCCGAACGCTCTGTTTTTCCGAATTTAGAGCGAATCTTTATGCAGGCTCAGGGCCGGATTATCTTCACCACCTTTGCCTCTTCGGTGCATCGCTTAAATATGGCTCTGGAGTTGGCCGAGAAATATGGGCGGGTGGTCTCGGTGGTGGGTCGCTCGATGCTCAATGTGATTGCCCATGCTCGGAACCTTGGCTATATTAAATGCCCCGATAAGTTATTTGAGCCGCTCCATGTCATTCACAAGTATCCCGATAACAAGGTGATGATTCTGACCACGGGATCCCAAGGTGAGCCGATGTCTGGTCTGACCCGGATTTCTAAAGGGGAACACCACAAAATCAAAATTCGCCCCAACGACACGGTGGTTCTCTCGGCCCATCCAATTCCGGGAAATACCATCGCTGTCGTCAATATGGTGGATCGATTGATGATGCAGGGGGCTAAAGTCATTTACGGTCGCGAGCAGGGGATTCATGTGTCTGGTCACGGCTGTCAAGAAGACCAAAAAATGATGATTGCCCTGACCCGGCCCAAGTTTTTCTTGCCTGTGCATGGGGAACACCGGATGCTGATCCGCCACAGTCAAACGGCGCAAAGTATGGGGATTCCAGCGGATAACATGGTGATTATTGACAATGGCGATGTGGTGGAATTGACTGAAAAATCCCTCCGCGTCATTGATAAAGTTCCAGCCGGAATTGAATTGATGGATCGGGGTGGCATCGTCAAGGCCCATGTCCTTCAAGAGCGACAACAACTGGCGGAAGATGGGATTATTACAGTCGCAGCAGCGGTGGGAACCAATGGGCAACTCCAGGCTGACCCGGATGTTCATTTACGGGGTGTCGTGACTCCGATTGAGCATAGTGCCTGGCAGGCCTGGGTTCGGGCCACTTTAGAATCTTGCTTACGAGATCGCTGGTCAGATTATGCCCGTAATGGCAACCAAGATATTGACTGGATTGGCCTAAAAAACCACCTAGAACGGGAACTAGTGCGGCTGTTGCGCCGAGAACTCCAAGGCAATGCTGGCCTGTTGCTGCTGTTGCAACCAATTACTGTCAGGGCGGAAGGCAGTCAAGCTCAACCCAATTCCAGCGGTAAACCCCAGGCCAATGGTGCCAGTTCACCCACCCCCAATAGTTCACTGCGGCGGCGGCGGACAGCAACCTTGGCCTCCTAAGATGCTCCACAATTCGCTTTAATTGGTACAACTAGATATCAAGACTGGTATTTTTGCTCTACTTTGTCAATTTTGAGGATTGATTTTACAAAGGTGTAACTATGGCTGCCATGCCCCCTCCCGGCCGTGCTGATCTCGCTGAATTACGGCGATTAAAATCTTTATTACCCCCGGAACTTCAAAGCTGGGTAATGCTTGAGCCGGCCAGTGGGGCCAACCCGCCATTGTTGGTTTCCGAAGAAATTGGCAAAGATGAAGTCGAAATCCAGGTAGATTTAGCTCGTTGGGATCAGTTAGCCAAAGATCAGCGAAATTTACTCTTCTGGCATGAAGTGGCCCGGATTCAGGCCGATACAATTCCTAAGGATGGCTGGGAAATGGCGGCGTTGGCCATTGGCTTAGGTGGGGCCGTGGGCGAGTTGTGGGTTCAGGATGGCCTATTGTTGATGCTGGCCTTAGGCCTCTGCGGCTTTTCCGGCTATCGGCTTTACCAGAAAAATAATGGGGATAAGCTTCTCCGCCAGGCCATTGAGGCCGATGAAAAAGCGATTGGGTTAGCGGTGCGGTTTGGTTATACCTTACCCAATGCCTACAAAAGCCTGGGTAGTGCCCTAAAAGTCCTGATCGAGCAAACCCCCGCCCGCCGCCAACGGAAACGCTATGAAGCTCGCCTCCAGGCCCTCAAACAAAGTGCTGCCAAAGCTAAAGCGCGCAATCAAACCGTTGTGAATGATGAGCGGCCGATGGGAGCGATGCCACCCAAAACCCCGCGGACTGTGGAATAGGTTTTTCTCCTCTCCTGCGTTAGGGGCTGCCTCTATGCCTTCTGGGGATGAACCTGCTAAGATAAGAGACTGCATCTTAACCCTATAGATCCCAACGAGAGCGGTATCATGGCCTGTCCAAAGAAGAAAACCTCCAAATCAAAGCGGGATATCCGCCGATCTAACTGGAAACGGAAAGCAAGTTTCCAAGCTGACCGGGCTTTATCCATTGGTAAATCTATACTGACGGAGCGGGCTAAGGGCTTCTACTTCCCAGAACAAGATGATGCAGATGAGGAGTCTGAATCCTAGTTTGCCGGAATTGTCCATTAACCCGTTGGAATTGGCCTGGAATTTGTGGCTGAAGTTGTTCTAGAGCAGTTGTCCAAGTCCTATGGCGGGGCTGGCTCAGGGCATTTACCCGTTTCAGTCCTGACCGATATTAACCTTAATATTCAAGATCAGGAGTTTATTGTCCTGGTTGGTCCTTCTGGCTGCGGTAAAAGCACGTTATTGAGGCTGATTGCTGGCCTGGAGGAGCCGTCCGCGGGAAAGATTTGGGTTGGAGATCGCTGTGTCAATGACCTGCCCCCCAAAGCTCGGGACATTGCGATGGTCTTTCAAAGCTATGCCCTTTATCCCCATTTAACGGTCGCCGACAATTTGGCCTTTGGCTTACGGCGCAGTGCAGCCCCAGGTTTACCCACCCACACCCGTTCAGGCCCCCTAACGTTACCACTTCCCTTGGCCAGTGGTTTACAAAATTTGACCGGATGGCTGCCCAAGCCCCTCCGTTATCGAGATCCTCGCGAAGTGGCGATTCAGCAGCGGGTCAACAGTGTAGCGACAATGCTGCAAATTGAACCTCTCCTCAACCGCTATCCCAAACAACTGTCTGGGGGACAAAAGCAGCGGGTCGCATTGGGTCGGGCGATGGCTCGCAATCCCCAGGCCTTTTTGATGGATGAACCCCTGTCTAATCTGGATGCGAAATTGCGCACGGAAACTCGGGCCCAAATTGTCCAACTCCAACGGCAACTGGGGGTGACAACGGTTTATGTGACCCATGATCAAACCGAAGCGATGACCATGGGCGACCGGATTGTAGTCCTACAGGGTGGTCAGATCCAACAGTTAGGAACTCCCTTAGATCTCTATCAACGGCCTGAAAATCGGTTTGTGGCCGAGTTTATTGGTTCGCCGCCGATGAATTTTGTGACGGGACTGGTGAATGATCGGGGAGAATTTGTGGTTGGGGATTGGTCTTTGCCCTTAAAAAAACAAGCAAACATTAAGCAGGCCTGGCAAGGAAAACCCTTGACGTTAGGGATTCGGGCTGAGCATCTTTATCCGGCCTCAGACGGTCCCGGTCATCTTCTGGGAGCGGTTGCCCTAGTTGAAGCTCTCGGCCATGAAACATCCCTAGTTGTGGAGATTCAGTCTGTTGAAGAGGCCTTGGCCTGGCGCGTCCGAGTTCCAGCCCAACTGTCGGTGAAGGTTGGCGATTCTCTGTGGCTGAGACTGAATGAAGCGGCTATGCACTGGTTTGATCCAAATACTGGCCGGGTGGTATGTTCAGAACTTTAGTAACCGTAAGTTAATCCGTTCACCCATCAAAAATCCCTTTCTCCAGGCCTGGGGAGTCAGTGAATTCGGTTAAAACACGAGAAGCTAACTATAGTGTTACTCATTTAGGGTGAGATGGGGACAAGTCAGAAAATGCTCTATAGGCAGTCTTTTTGACATTTCTATTCTCCCAGAATAGTCTGCGTAACGCTATAGTGCCTGAATATTTAGCTCAATTGGTTATCCCCGCCGTTCTTATAAAAAATTGTTAATTTTGAGCTTGTTTAAAGTAAGCCAATTTCTTGCAAGCGTTGTTGTAGATAGGCTTGCGCTGTGATCTCTGGAGTTAGTTGGACATCGGGGTGGGGATGAATAAATAGGGGTAGGGAAAAGCGGGACTCTCCTGCGAGAGTATCTTCTGGGTTTACGACTTGGTGGGTAGTGGAGCAGTAATAACTCTGGCTGGCCAACTGCAACATATCCCCGACATTGACGACCAGATCCCCAGCTTCTGCTGGCACTCGATACCAGGCCCCGTGACGATCTTGAACTTCCAGGCCTGCCTGAGTTGCGGCTGGTAAGAGGGTAATCAAGTTTACATCTTCATGGGCCGCGGCGCGGACAACTCCTCGGGGGACTGTTTTGGGTAGGGGGGGATAGTGCAAAATTCGCAAAAGAGTTTCGGGACTGTCTTGGGTCATCTTAACGAGGGATGGCTGAAACCGGGCCTGTATCTCTGGGGGACAATAGGCCTCTAGCCAGGTTAATAAGTCTGCACCGATCCGGATTAGGGCTTGGAATAAGACCCAAGTTGCTGCTCCCAGGCCTGGTGGTAAGTCCTCCCGTGCGTAGAGATGGAAAAATTCTTTCAGGTCAGGATGGGCTTGGTTTTTGGCCCGTTCCATCTGAAATGGAAAATACCCCCGTTGGCGTTGCGGATCAAAGGTGTAGTTAAATTTTTCATCAGAACTGAAAAAACTCTGCCAATCCGCATACACCTGTTCAACCAGGCCGGCGGGAATCGGCGGAGACTGCAAGACTGCAAAACCAATGTTATGGAGAGAGGCTGTAAACTCTACCGCCGCAGTGGGGGCCTGGTAATCAATCCGCAGGAAGCCAGACATAATTGAGTGCATCACCTAAAAACCGTTAAACACCACCATAATCCCACTCCTAATCTTGAAAAGTGATCTGGTTGATATTTTTCCGGAGATTTTTCTGTATTTTGGCCAACTAACCTTAGGGATAGTTCGGGGAAGGGCGCGATTGGGCATCAGTGCCTAATTGAATGGTGATATCAGAATCTAAAACCCCTGTACTTTCAACTCGCACTTCCCCAAAGCCAAGGGCAATCCGAATCGCCTGGGCTGTGGCTAAATCTCCCTGTTGGGCAATAATCCGCGTTATGGGCAAAGGTTCACCCCAGGCCTGGCCAAAATAGACATTGCTATAGCCAGCCTGACCTAGTTTTTTGATAGTTTGTGAGAGGGTTGGATTGGTAGATGCTGGCTGTGGGGGAGAGTCTTGCTTTGAAAGGGAGCCAGAGGGCTGAATGGCAATCCTGACCCGGCTGGGTTGAGTCTGCGGCAGAGTTTCATCCTGATGATCGCGAAAATGGCTATTGACCAGGGCTTGAATGTCGCCATAGCGGGGTAGCCAATAGCTGGGGTTGGTGGAGTCTTGGCCATTGTTGCTGAAGTAACCTGGGAGCATCAGCATTTGCATTTGGGAGCGGGGAAGGTTGCTGATGAATCCGGTCAGTTGACCAACTTCCTGAAGACTGAGATTGGTATCGAGGTTTTCTTGGACAACAGTGAGAATTTGGGGAATTCGGGCCAGGGTTTCTGGTTGCAGGGATTGTTCAACTACGGCTCGAATCACCGCTTGCTGTCGTTGAATCCGGCCAATATCTCCTAACTCGTCATAGCGAAATCGGAGTAGATCATGGGTTTGTTGACCATTGAGATGTTGCTTCCCGGCTTTGAGATCAATATTCAGGCGTTGGCTATCATCCCGATATTTCATATCCTTAGGCACATAAAATGTCACTCCACCGAGGGCATCTACTAATTTTGTTACGCCTTGGACATTAATGCGCAGGTAGCGATCAATCTGGACTCCACCTAAGAGTTGGCTGACTGTTTCTGCGGTTAAAGCTGGGCCGCCCAAGGCATTGGCTTCATTGATTTTGGCATCGCCCCGGCCCGAAATAGAGGTCAGGGTATCACGGGGAATGGAGAGCATCACTAGCCGCCGTTCTTGGGGATCAACTCTCACTAGGAGGAGGGTGTCGGATAGTCCTTCCAGGGAGTTGACATTGGCGTGATAGGTCAGACCAGAGGGGGGCGGGGCATCCACATCCGAGGTTAAGACGCTAGTGCCGATCACCATTAAGGTCAGGGGGCGATCTAATTGCAACGTATTGCGAGGGGCCTGGGAGAAAACCGCAGCTTCGTTGGGACTAAGGGTTTTTTGTTGCAAGGGTGTGCTGTGGGAAATCAGGGCGACCAGGCCCCCCAATGTTGCCGAAATTAAACCAACGCCCAACCAACCTGATAACCACCAAAACCGATGGAGTTCACTGGGTACTGCTGCAAGAGATACTTGTACAGGGTTGGTAGAAGAGTAATTGGGTGAATGACGGAAACGGATAAACAATCTCAACCTACAAAAGAGAAACCAATCCTAAAGAAAATCATGATTTTATGCAGGCTAGCACAGAGCTTCCGAGCAAGACTCCGGATCATGGCCAGTTTTAGAAGTGACCTTTACCTTGAATATGACAAGAGGTAAGTTAGAGGGGTTTAATGGCAATGGCCCGTGGGAGTAGAGCTAGGGTTAATGGCGGAATTGGGGGGGACATCCAGGCCAGGATTGCGATCAAAAAAGCCAAAGGGTTTGAGATGAAAGCCAATATAGGCAGCGGGCATAATCGGCCAATCTTCCGGACGGGGAATGTGATGGTGGCCAAAGTTATACCAAACCACCACATCAGTATTGTCTAGATCACGATTAGCCTGCGTCCATTTTTGTAAACCTTCACCCCCCGGATGTTGATTGGGATAATCACCGGATGGGAAATTTTCATCAGGATGGTAGGGGGTAGCCCAAAAGTGGGTATTGAGAAAGCCAGCCCGTTTGATCACCCAGGCCTGGTCATTGGCAAAGGGTAAACAGGTTTCGCTGGGAATTAACTTATAGGCTACGGGCTGTCCCAGATAGTTTTTCACATTGGGATTGGCAATCAACCAACTCCGGGCAATAAAGGGATCGACTAACTGCTGGGCTTCCTGTTCTGTTTTCAATAAGACTTTTTTGGCTACAAACGCATTCATTTGTGGGTTCTCGGGGCCTGGGGGAACTGCCTCTGTATGGGACTCATAAATGGAGTTTTCTTCACCATCAATACTCATATCTAGCCGCATACAGAAGAAATGCTGATGATTTAGGGCATTGAGTTCCGGTGCCACTAGGGTGCCATATTGAGGCGTATCTCCAACTGCGGCACAGAGTAAAATTCCGGTCAATTTCACTTCATATTGAATCGTGCCATCCTGATAGAAATACCAGAAAAAGCCATACTCGTAATTATCAATCGAGGCAATAAACGACAGCACTAATCGTCGCGACCGCCGCACCTCTGTGGCCTCTAATCGCCAATCCACGTGTTTCCAGAGAATCCCATAATCTTCTTCGTGGAGGCAAATGGCATTTTCAATGAGAACCGCTCCCCCCCGACTATCATTGATCACTGCATCAAAGTAGTAGATTTCTCCCAAGCAATCACAGCCAAGTTTGAGGGAATTTGCCAGACTGCCCAGGCCAATTTCACCGACATCAAAGGCATTTTTGCGCACGTGTTGGGGGCGGGGATCCCCATAGGGAACAACCATTTCTGCCATGGACGCTCGATAGATAATTGGTCGCAGCCGGCCTTGATCTTCATAGCCCACGGTATAGAGTACTAGTCCTTCCCGCGGTGTAAAGCCAACTCGGATTTGCCACTTCTGCCATTTAATTAACTGTCCCAAGACTTCAAAACTGGGGCCATCGGGTTGGACAATCTGGAGCGGTTTAATATCGGTGCGAGGATTTTTGATAAACTCAGCGGCATAATTCCCGTCCGTGGGTGGAACTGGCACGACCCCATAATCCTCAACCTTGATGACCTGCATTTTGTTCAGATCAATGACGGGAACCAGGCCCTCAATGGGGTGGGCATAGGCGTTGTCGTGGGGACTCATCCGTAACCAAACAATGGCCCGTGCCAGGCGAACTCCCTTTTCTTCAGGAATATCGAAATAACCAGGCACCCAGGGATCAATCATCACCAGATCCAGGTTGTTGATTCCCCGGCGTTGGATCGCGGCCTGGAAATCGGGATGGGCTTTGATCGCTTGCTCGGCCTCCACGACTTCATCGGTCATGATCCGCGGTGTCACTCCCGGAATTTCCGTCCAGGCCCCAACCTTTCCCAGGTTCAAATTCACGACAGCTTCATAGGTTTTGCCCGTGTCGTTATCTAAGAGGACAATCTTGGCCTGGCGAAGAATCTCATCTCCGGGCTTGAAGCCATAAACCACTGCTTTATCTGGTTCCTGGAGGGTGACGGTGGAAAAGCGATAATGCCGCCCCAGATGTTTCTCTGCCTTGACAATAGCCACCGCTGCTGCCACTTCCTCGAGGGAAAGGGGATCCAGGGGATGGGAAAATTCAGAACGAATAGCAGTTTGGGGATGGCAGGCCGGAGCAGTCATGATTTGAGCCGAAAAAGTCAAAGAGGTACTGATCCCATCTTGACGCAAAAATCTGTGGAGATGCCCCCTGCCCTAGCCGATGGCCTGGATCCACTCTTTAATTTCGTAATCAGTCCAAATCCCGTTTTGCCAATAGGGATCCCCCGTGACAAGAGCCTCCACAACCTCTTGGGATACGGCCTCATAGATGGCGACAAACAGGGTCAGGTCTTTGGTGGGGCCAATGGTGATCAAAATACCCTGTTCTTTTTGGGCTTGCAGGCCAGCGAGGTGAGCCTCACGATAGGGGGCGCGTTTTTCTAGTACATCCGCACAGTAATGACCGATTGCCACAAATTTTGCCATAACCCAGCGTCTCAATTTTTTGTCGGTTTTTAGATTTTACCGCCGGCCTGGTGATAAGGGCTAAGATGAGTTTATAGTTCCAACCTCAGGGCAAGCCAAGAGCGATATAATCTTTTAAAGCCTTTTGGAGCTATCCTTTTATGGTCATTAAAAAAAAAATAAAACTAAAGTATAGACAGGCATCTTTTCTAGAAGGGGCTTCACGTATCTTTGACATAACTGGTATTTTCCAAGATGAGGTTATGATTATTAATCGCAAACCAAGATCAAAATCTCTTCCAGAAAAAATAAAAAATGACGACAAAAATAATCTTTTTTCAGCTACTCATCAAATCAATCAAGATGTTAAAGTTGTGACCATTAAAGCGCGGCATCGTTTACGCTAATTACAATTTTTATAATTTTATAATTCGTACTAATATTTACTTTTAAGATAATGTCTGATTCAGAGTTTAAGAAAGAAGAGTTTAAAGAAGAAATTAATCCTGTCAAATCAGATTTACTAAAGCCTGAAGATATTTCATATCCAGAGCAAAACTCCTCTCAGTTATTTGTTTCATATCAGGAAGGTCCAATATCCCCCGCAGAACTTGAAGGTTACAACAAATTTGATCCTGAATTTGCTCAAGAATACTTAAGAGAAATAATTAGTGAAATACATCACCGGAGACAGATAGAAGTAGAGAGGCTCAAGCTAAGAAATGCTGAATTGAGTCTTGAAAGTGAAGTAGTTAAAACCCAAGAGCGAATCTTTTCCAGTAATCAAAGGCGTTCTATTCTCGGCTCGATTTTGGGTTCTGTGATTGCTCTCACCGCTGTTGGATCTGCAACCTTTTTAGGGATTCAAGGGCGAAAAGAAGTTGCAATTGCAGTAGTGGGTTCTTTGGCCGGAACAGCCGTGATTATCTATGGTACGGATGCTTATAACAAAGGACGAAAAAAAGAACTTGACTCTGGGCTAACTAATTCTTCTGAAGATAGTAACGAAGATAACTAAGTAGAAATCGCTAGGGGGCGCGTTTTTCTAGTACATCCGCACAGTAATGACCGATTGCCACAAATTTTGCCATAACCCAGCGTCTCAATTTTTTGTCGGTTTTTAGATTTTACCGCCGGGCCTGGATCAAGGGGTTGGGTTTGTTATTCGCACGAAAAAGCTGAGAGTTTTTGATCAAGTGATTAAAGTTGAAACACGATCGCTGATCAGGAGGTTTAACAATGCAGATCAAACACTGGCAGGCTAGTGGGCAACCCCAGGCCCGGAGTCGGAAAACCCCCAAAGTAGTGCGGCGACAGAAACGGGCTTTGGCTCGACTCGCCCAAAAACTGCGCCTTAGACCCAAAGGCTAGGAGGCAACCCTCAGAACGTCCTCAAACATGGCCAGAGGTCAGTTGTTAGCTGGCCCAGTTACCAAAGATTACCCAAGATATTCTTTATTGATAGAGAAAACTTATGACTCCCATTCCCGCCTTGTTAGCCCAAATCTGCCTGGGAAAACCCCAATCCCACCGCAACCTAACTCTTTACCCCTTGATTGCCAAAGACCATCCTGCCTTAGATTACCTCACCCTTGACCAGGCCCTGCAAGCCAAAACCGTCAAAATTACGGAAGTTTCCGAAGGCGGCAGTGTCCCAGAACTTTACTTTCTGAACCAAGGGGATAGGGCGGTGCTGTTGTTGGATGGTGAGGAGTTAGTGGGGGCTAAGCAAAACCGAATTGTCAACTTAAGTATTCTGGCCAGTGGCCATAGCACAATCAAAATTCCGGTTTCCTGTGTTGAACAAGGGCGATGGCACTATCGCGAGCGAGAATTTACAACCTCAGACCGGAGTTATTTTGCCAAGGGTCGGGCCAAGAAAATGGATCGGGTCTCCACCTCCCTCCGACAGCGGGGCCAACGGGATGGTCATCAGGGGGAAGTCTGGGACGAAGTGAACGAGATGTCTGATGCGCTGGATACTTTGAGTGACACGAGGGCCATGGCCGATATTTATGAACAGTCAGAAAACCAGTTACAGTCCTACTTGGCAGCCTTTGGCATTGTCCTGAATCAGGTGGGGGCTATTTTTGCAATTAATAATCAAATCATAGGTCTGGAGTATTTTGATTGCCCGCCGACTTTTAGCCATTTGTTCCCCAAGCTGCTCCGTAGTTATGCCATTGATGCCCTCAGTCAAGCCCAAGCTTCCCAAAATCCAGCTAACCCGGTCAATGTCATGGACTTTCTGACTAAGCTGGCCAGATCAACTGTGGAAAGTTTTCCGGCCTTGGGGGAAGGATTTGATTTACGCTTAACCAGTCCCACAACGGTTGGCAGTGTCCTGTTTGCCCGTGAACGGGTGATCCATTGGAGTGCCTTTCGGCGTATATCTGAAGCGAACCTATGACTCAGACCTTTCCATTAAAACCCCTGATCTGTCACTGCTTAGTTGGCCCTCCCAGTAGTGGTAAGACGACTTTTGCCAAAATTTTAGAAACTCACCTAGGAGAACAGGGCCAACCCACTCAGATTGTCAGTGCGGATCAGATCCGCGAGCAGTTATATGGGGATGTGGCAATTCAGGGGGCCTGGTCAGACATAGAACCGCAGTTATTAGACCAAATGGAACGGGCGATCTCGGTTGGGAAATCGGTGATTTACGATGCAACGAATGCCTATCGCTGGTGGCGGCAAAGTTTATTGATCAAACTGGCTAAATTGGGGGTGCAGTGGGTGGCCTGGCAATTAACAACTCCGCTGGAAACTTGCTTGGCCTGGAATCAAGCCCGCGACCGTCATGTACCAACCTTGGTCATTCAGGAATTTGCCCAGGCCTTAAAAAGTTTTCCAGTCATCCCCGCCGAAGGGTTTACCGCCATTTTTACTATCAACCCCGCCCTAGGAACTTTAGAACACCTCCAAGCCAATATTGCAAAATCCCTAGCCGCATTGCCCCTAAGCCAAAAAAACCGCAAAAATCGAACTCAACATATCCTGCCCCACCGCTATTCTCGGCTTTTGGATTTTGATCGCCTCCTCCATTTGCTATCCCTCATCATCCGTTATCCAGGCCTGGGGAATTTCCGGCATGAGAATCCAGAGCAGCTTTTAGACCTCCTCAAAACCGATACCTTACCCCCGTTATTAACTGGCCTGGATGAGATTGCAGCGGTGATGGCCAGTCAATACCATCAAATTTATGCAGATTTAGGAGCCTTAAAAGCAGATTTAGATTGGTTAGATGACAATAGCTTTTTCAGTCAAGCAACCGTAGATCAACCCCTGAGCCAGCCCGTCCCAGCCCCGACTGAGTTTATGGCCCATCGGTATAGTGATTGGTTGGGGTTTCAGCGGCTTTTTGCGACTCTGCGCTATATTCTTCACCATCCCCTCGAACAAGAGGATTATCGGGAAGCGGCTCAAGCCAAGAATATGGTGGATTGTTTAGCCGAGCGACTCTACGCAGCCAAGATTCTCCCCAACCCAGAAAACACCACCTTACGGAAAGATATTCAACTGGTTTTTAATCCCTATCGCCTCCTCCCTGATAAGACTTTACGCAAGGGGTACTGCCTGGGGACTGGAATTTTGACGGAAGAAGACCTGCTCCGGGTTTATGAGTTAGCCGCCGAACAGGTCAAAGGTCTCAATGATGTTATGGCCCAGGCCACGGTAGAACGATTTCAAAAACGCTTGGCATGGGCCCAGTTTAATCTTGCCGATTATGAGCCGGTGCGGGTTATTGCCAGTGGCAGTATTGTCAGTCCCAAATTCTTAAATTTTACCTCTTTAGCTTCAGTCACCGCCTTAACTGATTTGGAATCCTATATTCGCTCCGGTCAGAAGATTCGGATTGGCCGCCAGCGGGGATCGGCAACATTTGACAGTTTTAAGGATTTCATGCCGGAAGAAGATATTTGGCCCCTCGAAATTATTTTTCACAACATTGCTTGGTATTTGGGCTATGAGTTGGCCTCAGGCGAGTCTCAAGGCTTGTTGCGCTACGAACGATTAGATCGGTTATATCAAGCCAAACAGTATAGCCAGGTTGCAACCCGTACCGCCAAACAACAGCAACGGGCCCGCAATCAACTCCAAAAACTCCGCAGGTATAGTGCAGGTATTTTCCTGGGGGTGGATAAGCAGAAACAACAGGAATTTCTCAGCCTTAGCCCTGCTCAACGTCTGCAAAAGATGGTCACCCTAAAACTGCAATTTACGGAGGCCCTGTTTAAGTTTGTCAGTGAAGGAACCCAGCGATTCCCGTTTGAACAATTAAAAATGACTCCCCCACCCAGCCGATCAATTCATCATCATTCTGACCTGAAGCAAATCTTTACCTTAGGTCGAGCCGCAGATCCTATCCATCCCTACCGAATGAACGTCCTACTCCCGGCCTGGTCCTTTGAAGATGTCACCCTTAAGGCCTGGATTTTAGGATTTGGGCCGGGGGTTAAGGTCATTGCCCCAGATGCATTTCAGCAAATAATTATCCAAGAGGTTCAACAAACCCAACAGCTTTATGATTCGGCTCACTAATTGGGACTTAAGAATAGGATGCCAACTTTGAATTTAGCCCTTGATCCCGGTTAAACCAGCTTTTAAGTCCTGACATAACTGCTTGACTGCGGCGAGGGCTACCTGTTTATCGGCCTGGGCTAGACGAGAGACAAAGGCACTGCCGACAATGGCTGCATCGGCCCCCCAATCCCGCACTTGTACGGCCTGGTCTGTCTGGGAAATCCCAAAGCCAACCCCAATCGGTTTATCGGTAATATTTTTCAAAGTGGTTAACATCGTTCCCACCCGGTTTTGCATCTCCGCCCGCATGCCCGTGACCCCGGTGGTACTGACCAGATAAATAAACCCCTGGGAGCGTTGGGCAATGGCCGCCATTCGTTCTGGGGACGTGGTTGGGGCCACCAAAAGCGTTAATTCCAGGCCCAGGTCTGTGGTCAACTCCAACACCCCATCTGCTTCCTCAAGGGGTAAATCAGGAATCACCAGGCCCTGGACTCCCGCCGCTGCGACCCGGGTTAAAAAAGCTCGAATCCCTTGGTGATAGATGGGATTGAAATAGGTAAATAAAATTAGCGGGGCCTGGATTGTCGGGCGTAATTCTTTCACCAATCCTAAAACCTGCTCCAAACGGGTTCCTTTTTGTAATGCGCGGGTCGCAGCCGCCTGAATCACGGGGCCATCAGCCAGGGGATCCGCATAGGGAACTCCCAATTCAATCAGGTCAGCCCCATGTTGATCCAAAATTTTCAATGCCGCGGCGGTCGTTTCTAAATCTGGGTCTCCGGCCGTAATAAACGGAATTAAGCCACAGGCCTGGTGGGCGCGTAAATTAGCAAAGCATTGGGAAACAGAAGTCATCAGAAATTAATGCACCATGCAAGAATAGGTCAACCAGCGTCACAGCCTGAAATTCACGATTCTTAATGGCAACTTAAGCTCCGGCCATTAAGCTAGGGTGTTCAAACTGATGCTTCCTAATTTTGTCATGAGACTGTTCCGCCACCGCTGGGTTTCTCTCCTCGGTTTAGCTATTGTCACAGCCCTGGGCCTACTGCTCTGGTTCCAGCAATCGAGTTCCGGTTTATCCCTGCAAATTCTCCATGCCTCAGATTTTGAAGCCGGAATTCCAGCCCTGGAGGATGCGGTTAACTTTTCATCCGTCCTGAATACCTTAAAACGGGAAATGCCCAACAATACCCTGGTGCTTTCCTCCGGGGACAATTTCATTATGGGGCCATTTTTCTCTGCCAGTGCGGATCCTCAACTGCGGCAACTCTTGGGCCGGGAGGGGAATGGTCGGGGCGATATCGCGATTATGAATGCCTTGGGGGTTCAAGCCGCGGCCTGGGGCAACCATGAATTTGATGAAGGAACCGGGCGAATTAGTGATCTATTTGTTGCCGATGAAAAGGGGTATCAGGGAGCCAAATTTCCCTATCTCGCCGCCAACCTCAACTTTGAGCAAGACCCAAACCTGAAAGAGTTGCAAACGGCCGATGCCCAACTAGCCGAAAGTATTCCGCAGCGAATTGCCCATAGTGCGATTGTGACTGTCGCGGGAGAAAAGATTGGCCTGGTGGGTGTGACAACTCCCCTATTGCCGATCATTGCCTCCCCAGGCCCAGGTGTGACTGTCCTGCCCCAAAACCCGGAAGATATCCCCGGCCTGGCCGCAACCGTACAACCAGTCGTAGATCACCTGACCCGCCAAGGGATTAACAAAATTATTCTCCTCTCCCATCTTCAACAACTGGGGATGGAAATTCAATTGGCCGCCCAACTCCAAGATGTGGATGTGATCATTGCCGGTGGCTCCCATGCGGTTCTGACCAATAATCTGGAACGAGTTCGGGAGGGGGATAAGGTTTTGGGCCGCTATCCGGTCTGGAAAACCTCCAAAACTAAGGAACCGATTGCGATTGTGAATACGGGGGCCAACTATCGCTATGTTGGGCGGTTGCTGGTGGAATTTGATCATCAGGGCCGCCTCAAAACTGGGTCTAAGGCCAATCCCGACTATGTGCGCCTCAGTGATGCCTACCCGACCCTGCATCCCGGCACTGCTCCCCCCAGCCCTGAAGTAGTGACGCTGATTGAGGCAATTCGCAGTGTGATTATGGTTAAGGATGCACAGCAGTATGGCCAGGCCAAGGTGTTTCTCAATGGGTCACGCCGGGATGTCCGGACTCAGGAAACCAACCTGGGAAATTTAACCGCCGATGCCAACTTAGCCGCAGCCCAAAAAATTGATCCGACCGTCAAAGCCTCCCTCAAAAATGGCGGTGGGATTCGGGATAATATTGGCGCAATCAGTGGACTGGGGGGAAATTCAGCCACAGCCGGAGAACGCCTCCCGACCCAAGCCAACCCCACGGCCAAGAAAAAAATGGGCGATATTTCCCGTCTGGATATTGAAAACTCTCTCCGCTTTAACAACAGCCTCACCCTTCTGACTCTGACAGCGGTGGAACTTAAGCAGGTCTTAGAGCATGGGGTCGCGGCGACAAGCTCGTTGACCACACCGGGACAGTTTCCCCAAGTGGCTGGTCTGGCCTTTAGCTTTGATCCCGAAAAACCGGCCAATCAGCGGGTTCAATCCCTAGCCTTAAGGAATGCTCAGGGCCAGGTGACAGATGTTCTCGTCAAAAATGGGCAACTCCAAGGGAATCCCAACCGGACGATGCGGATTGTGACGCTGAATTACTTGGCCGATGGGGGGGATGCCTATCCATTTCCAACCTTTACAGCCGCCAATCCCAGCCGCGTCCAACGGGTTGACCTAGTTTCTGGGGATACTCGCCCGACCTTCGACACCCCTGGCAGTGAACAAAAAGCCCTCGCCGACTACCTCCAGGCCAACTTTCGAGATACCCCTTATACCCAAGCAGATTTGCCGCCAGAACAAGATGAGCGAATTCAAAACTTATCGGTGCGTAAAGATACGGTGATTTAGGGTCACTACTCACCACCCAGTGGAGTCGTTAACCTCAAGGACTTTGATTCTGATTGCTGGGTGGGGCTTGTTGGGCTAATTGCCGGGCCTGGTAAAAGGTTTTGAGGCTGGCCTGATCACCCACATAGCGCCAATGCCAGGGTTCATAACTAATGCCTTGGGGATTGTGTTCAGGAAAAGAGAGTTCAAAACTATAGTAGGCGGCGTTTTCCCGCATCCAGGCAAAGGCTTTCGTTTGGTCAAAGCTTGGATCTAAGTAACTGGCGGTATCTGTGGCATCCCCAACATCTATGGCATAACCCGTGTGATGTTCACTATAGCCAGGGGGCGCACTGACTAAGGCCCGTTCCCTCGGTTGCTGGCCCCGTTCTTTCTTAATGCCAAAGAATAAACGATCTTGATCGGTTTTAGAGCGAAACCCCGAGAGTGGCATAATGGCGACCCCGGCGGCCTGGGCATCAGCAACCATCTTTTTAAATTCCTCAGCCGCTGCTTTCCGTAACTTAATCCGGCCATCGGGGGTGATCGGCACTAACTCCGTTAAGGGTGCTTCTGGATAGGCTAAATGACCGAGGATATTGTCAGGATTATTCGGTGAAGAGGGGTCGGGGACAGCTTGGTTACTGGTGGTAGTAGAGATAGGAGCGGTTGCCAGCATCTTTGGTAAAACCCAGGCCAGGCCAGCCCCAATGATTACCACTCCCAGGCCAACGCTCAACCAGAGCCAGGGAAATTTGCGAACTGGGGTGGATTGAGAAGGGGCTTTAATCCGCTCGGCAACAGGAATATCTTGCTCCACTTGGCCAACTCCTCACCACCAAAAACAGCAGCTAAAAACTACCCCATACGCTAGCAGGATTCGGCCATAGGGAACAACTATCTCATTGGGGCAAATCAACGATATGCTTGGGCAGAATGACCCAGACTCGCAACTAAGCAACTAGGGAGAGGTTGGAGCCTGATTTGGGGAGACTTGTTGAAATTTCTTCACCGCCAGCGCGACCAATTTATCGTTTGTTTTGATCAACGCTTGCATCTGATTAATGTCTAAATTCAGGATGGGTTCAGGATAGGCCTGGATGAAATCAACTAGATTAAAGCCTTGGGGATTGGCAGCCGTTTTCAAGATCGCCGTTTTTAATGCATTAACCCCATCGGGGCCGGGGCGGAGAGTGGCTGCGGCTAATTCTGTGAGAATCTGATTCCCATTATCTGAGATTGCTCGCTGTTCCAAATCTGCCACATCGACGGGATAGTTAACTTTCAAGGCTTGCCGAAAATTATTTTGCATTTCCGGGGACAGTAAACCCAAAATTGACTGGAGATTTCCGGGCGCATTACCGGTTTGAGCAAAGGTTCTCAGGTCAGCCACTGGAATTAAAATCCCGCTAGAGGAGCTGTTTGTCCCCAAAACCAAGTTGAGTTGATCAGCCGCCCGACCCACTCCGGTTAAGCAACTGCCCCAGGCCAAGGCGGCAACCACTGCAACATGAGAAAAGCGCATAGAACCCCGTGAAATGCTCTAATTTGCCTCTCCAATATACGCTTTCTCGGAACCGGAAAAATCAACTTGGATCAAGACTCAAGGAAAAAAAGTAAGTGATCTTTAGCCAGGCCTTTTAAGTTCTGCTCCTACCTGAATCTATGGACTGGGCCCTCAGCGAATCCGAACCCCAGGTAAAATTTACGATATCAATAAGGGACAAACCGGGCAGGTATCTACCACTGTCATTGGCATTTTTCAATGAACTCCATTGAGGGCAAGAAACCCACGCCAAGCAGGATTTACTCAGAAACGGCCCAACTTCAGTCGGTTAGCTTAGAATACAACTAGGATTATGTAAAATTTCGTAAACATTCTTGCGGCATCCCCGTCCATGACTTCGGTAACATCACTGTTTTCTCCCGTTGAAGCCGATCTCAGGCTATTGACCGAAAATCTAAGAAATTTGATTGGGGCCCAACATCCTGTCCTCAATGCAGCGGCAGAACATCTTTTCTCGACCACGGGGAAACGGATTCGCCCCGCCATTGTGTTTCTGATTTCTCGGGCCACATTACCTCAAGGGGACTTAACACCACGTCACCGGCGGCTGGCAGAAATTACAGAAATGATTCATACCGCTAGCCTCTTCCATGATGATGTTGTGGATCAATCCCAATTGCGGCGGGGAATGCCAACGGTGCATAGTTTGTTTGGCAATCGGGTGGCCATCCAGGCCGGGGACTTTCTCTTTGCCCAGGCCTCCTGGTATCTAGCGGATCTCGATAATTTAGCCGTGGTCAAGCTCCTTTCGGAAGTGATTAAGGATTTTGCTGAGGGAGAAATTCAGCAGGGGTTTAATCGTTACGATACTAGCCTGGGCCTGGAGGCCTACCTGAACAAAACCTATTACAAAACTGCTTCCCTCATTGCCAACAGTGCCAAAGCGGCCGGAGTCCTGAGTGGTGTCCCGCCCCACTTAATCCAGGCCCTCTATCACTATGGGCGGAACTTAGGTTTGGCGTTTCAAATTGTGGATGATATCCTCGACTTCACCCGCTCCACCGATGACTTAGGCAAGCCTGCCGGGTCAGATTTACGAGATGGCAACTTAACTGCACCTGTTCTATATGCCCTCCAGGAAAATCCCTATTTAGAAGTCTTAATCGAACGGGAATTCAGCGAAACCGGGGACATTGAAGCGGCCTTGGAACTCGTGCATAGCAGTTCTGGAATTGCCCAGGCCCGGGAATTGGCCACTGGGTTTGCCAAGGCGGCGATTCCTTGTTTAGACGATCTGCCAACCTCTGATGCGCGCCAGGCCTTGGTCAACTTAACAGATTATGTTCTAGAGCGACTCTATTAATGCCCCATCGTCTCAAGGCTGTTTAATGGGGTGGTTAGCAATCAAGCCCAGGCCCACAGTCGCGGCGGTAATCGCCCTCAAGGTACGACTACCCAAGGAAACCGGCTCCCAATTAACAGCTCTGGCTAGTTCTTGTTCTGTTTCTGTCCAACCTGCTTCTGGGCCAACAGCTAACCAAATTTCTCGGGATGTTGCTTGTTGATCCGCCAACTGATTGACTAATGGCCTGATCTGTTCACCTAAACTACAGATATATTTTCGACTCAAGGGATCGCCTAGTTTTAAGACCTCTGTCCAGGCCTGGGGGGCAGCAATTTTGGGAACATATAACCGTTCTGATTGCTCGGCGGCTTCTTGGGCGATCCGTTGCCAACGGGTGAGCTTCTGGGGACTCGGTTCCGGTAAACTTCGGCTGGTGAGAAGCGGATAAATCTGTTGAACTCCAAGCTCTGTGGCCTGATGAATCACCTGATCAAGGGCATTATTTCTCAGAATGGCAATACATAAAACCAGATCAATCGGTAACTCATGGGCATGATCTAACGGGTGAATTAGGGTCGCTTGACTGGTGTCTAGGGATAATTCGGCTAACCAGGCCTGGCCCTGACCATTCATGGCAATAAAGTTCGCCCGCGGACCCAGCCGTAAAACATGGCCAAGATAGTGATGTTGCTCTGGGGTGAGGGTAAGATAGTCCCCTTCTGTCCTGGCCTGGGGGATGGTGAGGCGAAAATAGCGAGTCATTACAACTGTACGCGAGCCAAGCCTTCGTAGAAATAAAACGCACTGGCAAACTGGGGATTAATCACCATCTGGCCACTGGTGTCAATAAAACCATATTTGCCACTCTGCATCACCGGGGCCAAGCCACTGACAAAAAAATAGGCCGCATCAAAGCGCGATGGAATCACCACCCGGCCCGTCCGATTCATATAGCCATAACGACTGCCCTGTTGGACCACCGCTAATCCCTCGGAAAAAGGCGCAACTTTTTCAAACTGGAGGGGAATTTCCGGGCGGTTGCCTTTGTTGATAAATCCCCACTTACCCTCTTTCTCTACGGCTGCTACCCCATCCCCAAAGTTATAAACTGCCCCATAGTCCGGTTGAATGACAACACGCCCATCCCGATTGACAAAGCCCCACTTCCCATTTTCCTGCACAGCCGCCAGACCCTCACTAAAGGGATAGACCGCCTGGTAACGAGCCGGGACAATCAGCCGCCCATTGCTGTTAATAAAGCCCCACTGATCCCTAACCTTAACGGCGGCCGCTCCTTCCGAAAATTCCTGGGCCTCTTGAAATTGCAGTGGAATCACCAGTTTTTGATTTTTCCGAATATAGCCCCACTTATCCCCCTGTTTGACGGGAGCTAACCCATCCACAAAGGCCCCAGCCCCATTGAATTGAGGATTGATGGCGAACTGGCCATTGGGGCGAATAAAGCCAAATTTACCCGCCGTCTTGACATGGGCCAGGCCATCACTAAAGGGGTAGGCTTGGTCAAATTGGGGTTTGATCCGGACTCGACCTTGGAGATTGATATAGCCATAACTCCCCTTGACCTTGACGGCAGCTAAACCACTGCTAAAGGAATAAGCATCTTCAAACTGGGCTGGAATCGCCAACTTACCCCGATAATCAATAAACCCCCATTGACCCTGGGCCTGGGCAACTTGGGTGACGGGAGTGGTGGCCGGCCGGGCCTGGGCATAATCATCGAAGGCAGGCAAGCCTCCTAAACATAGGCTCAAGCTCAAGATCACCAGGCCCCAGATTCGCCAGCGGGCCCAAAGCCGCTTTATTTTGCATTTTTTAATCCACGAAATAATATCTCTTATGGTCATCACAGGTTATCAACTAGGTGGAGCAGGGGGGAAGCTATGGCTAAACCAGAAGTCTAGTGTTACCGATTTAGGGCCAGCATAGGTCAGGAAAAGCTGATACGACTGGCTAATCAACTCTGGTTCATCGTTCTCAACTCGTCAATCTCTCATTGCCAAAGTTAGTGGTGACCCCCTGCCCCAAGTTAGCTATTTTTCTAGGCGCACCGCATACCACTGGAGATACTGATTCGGGCCGATATCGAGGTCACAACTGGTATCAATCAGTCGCTGGGCCTGGGCGGTAATGGTGGGGATGTTTTTTAGGTCTTGAGGGAGATTGTCCTGGCGTTGGGCTAAAAGGGCCTCTAACTTGGCCTGGAGTTCTTGAACGGTGAGAAACTGTTCGGGCTGGTTCGGTTCGAGGATGACAAAAAATTCATTAGCATTCATTAGGATTTGCCAAACACTAGCTTTGAGGGGGAATCAACCATGGTGGGGGTGATTGCCTAGATCATAAACGGTGGTGACAACTGAGGCTATCGAGTCAGCTAGATGCTAGGCTGGGTAGGCAAAAATTGCTGCCTCTAATCGTTGGGCTAAACGGCGAATATCATCGCAGCGGGCTAGTTCCTGCAACCAGTGGCGCGGAATTCCGTCCAGGCCATCGTAAATCCCCGCTAGGCCCCCGGTAACGGTAGCTGTAGTGTCGGTATCACCCCCTAAATTGACCGCTTGTAACACGGCCTGGGCATAGGAATCATGGTTCAGGAAACACCAGAGGGCCGCTTCCAAGGTGGAAATCACATACCCATCGGAACGAATTGCCGTCATCGGGAGGGTATGGATTTTGCCACTCCAAATCCGGCCAAAGTGAATGAGTTCTTGGGCATAGGGCGGGGCCTGGTAATGGGGATAGACGTTTTTAATCCCCTGTTGATAGGCTGCATGGGCAGAAGCTCCTTCTAAAACACAAAGGGCAATACTGACATAGATGCCACAGGCCATTTGGGAACGTAGATGGGCATGGGTAATGGCTGAGGTTTGATGGACTTCTTGGAGGAGTTGCGGAAAATTAAGATGGCGAAAGTAATGAAAGGCCAGCGGTAAAGTTCGCATCAGCGCGCCATTGCCACAAGTATCCTGATGGGAGGCCCCGGATTTGAGGGGTGAAATTCCCTGTTGGACTCGTTGTAAGCCGTAGCGTGTAGTTAGGCCAATATCAAAAATAGTGCCTCTCGCGCTCCAATGGGCCTGGGTCTGCCACTGGACAAAGGTTTGGGCAATATGATCTAGGTCAAACCCCTGACATAAACTTTCCGCTAAGCACAGTAATAACGAGCCATCATCAGACCAGGTCCCAGCCGGTTGCTGCCAAGTTCCATAACCGCGCATTTCCTGAACCGGATCAGTAGTGCGTTCGGCACGGGTTGTAAATTTCACTGGCACACCCAAGGCATCTCCGACACAGGCCCCCAGTAATCCCGCCGCAATTCGACTATTTAACATAACTGTTTAGGGGCTATGGGCAAACCATGACGAGATTCACCTTAAGACTGTGCTGTGATGGTCTGAGTGATGAAGACTAAAATCAAGAAAAAGTTCAATTTTATCAGTCACTCCTTGAGCCTAACTAATGTATCACACTATTATCCGGCAGCCAGTGCGAAAAACCTTTGCGGCTCTGAGTCGAGGAGATTAGGAATTGCAGAGGCGAGTGCTCCTCCTACAGACTAAAGAACCAGGACATCAAGTCTTGGGAAAGTTAATTAGCCGGGATAGAACAATTTTCCTTGTTGACAGATCGGGGCTGGGCGTTGGGTGAGGCTGGGGCGATGAATGGGGATGCCATTGACGATAATGCTGTTGTTGGGAAAGGTTGTTGTAGAACGGATTACGAGCAAGCCACAGGCATTGGTGCTAAGACTGCGGGTTTGAGGCAGATTCACATAGGCGACCTCCACCTTGGCCTGGGGTGCAAAACCACCCATATAGGCATCCATGTTGTAGCGACGGGGATTGCGAAATAGCTCGACAGTGGCATTCATCCCTTTTTCACATTTGGGCGGGGGGCCTGGAGGCAAGATATTCAGGGCAAAGGTGCGCTGGCCAATTTGAAACACCGTTTGGGGTGAAGCAGGCCAGGCCGTAGAATGACTCAAACGAATCACGCCGCAGCCATTGGCCAGGACTGAGCGAACTTTGGGTAACTGAGGATAGGCTACCGTAACTTTTTCTTCGGGTTGCCAGCCAGGCCACATGATGTCCCCGTTGGGAGTTTGAAAAGGGGTTCTTGGGGGGTTTCGCTGGGCTGTTATTGGAGGAAGCGGAGCCAGCCCCCAGAGGATTAGGGCCAAGGTGATCCCCCAGGAAATATACCTCGGTTGCTGAGGAAATTTTTGCGGGGTGACATCTTCAGTATTGATCTTCAAGATTTTGACTCCTCAAGCCAGCGCAATCGACATCCCGGGAAACAGTATGGTTAAGCTAGTCTTCTCCTGGATCGAAATAGAGATTAGCTGATTCGCACTTGGATTCATGACGTTTTAGTATTTTTTAGCCAAGAGTGAAACCAAGATCATTATGTATCAAGAAATTTAATAAAGAATTAATAATGTCCCATCGGGCGGTTAAGGACTGAATTCACGGGGTTATTTGGCTCTTCAGGACGCAATCGGCATCAAGAGGGGGGCTAGTTTTCTTGACTTAAACCCCAAACTGAGGAAATGATCTAAAAGAGGTTTCTACTGTCTTTGTGGAGTGAAGCCCTACGTTACTATTGAGATTTCTGCATGACCCTTGCCACTTACGTTAAACCACCGATTTCCTGGCCTGTTGTCGGGTTTATGGTTTTATTACATCTTTCTCTTTTGCTAGTATTTATTCCAGGGATGTTTAGTTGGACAGGGGTTGGGTTAGCCTTAATCCTCCACTGGGTGACAGCTGGCCTGGGAATTACCCTGGGGTGGCATCGCCTACTCACGCATCGGAGTTTCCAAGTTCCCAAATGGCTGGAGTATATTTTGGTCTTCTTGGGAACCTTATCAATGCAGGGCGGGCCGATTTGGTGGGTTGGCTTACATCGGCATCATCACCTCTACTCTGATCAAGCGGTGGATCACCATGATTCTTGCAAGGGCTTCTGGTGGAGTCATTTTGAGTGGATGTTACGAGATGTGCCGGCTGAAGCAGAAATTCCTAAGTTTACCAAAGACATTGCCGATGACCCGTTTTATCGCTTCTTAGATGAAAATTTTGTGATGATTCAGGTGGCCTTTGCGATTCTCCTGTACTTTGTTGGCGGTTGGCAGTTTGTTGTCTGGGGGGTCTTGGTGCGCCTAGTGACGGTATATCACACCACATGGTTGGTCAATAGTGCCACCCATAAGTTTGGTTATCGGACGTTTGACAGTGCTGACCGTTCAACCAATTGCTGGTGGGTGGCCCTTTTAACCTTTGGTGAGGGTTGGCACAATAATCACCATGCTTATCAGTATTCGGCTCGCCACGGTCTGCGCTGGTGGGAAATTGATTTAACCTGGATGACCATTCAGTTTTTGCAGTTCTTGGGGTTGGCTAAGAAAGTGCGTTTAATTGAAGTTCCTGTGACAGAGTAGGACTGGTTGATCCTGGTTATTATTCTTATGACTGACCAGGCCTGGGGTAGTGAACAACCATGCGCGTTTTGATCTTGGGGTGTGGCTACACGGGAACTACTCTGGCGCAGTGGTTAAGACAGCAAGGAATTCCGGTAGCTGTCACAAATCGGTTAGGGCAGTTACCGCCGGAGTTAGGGGATTTAGAAATTCCCTGTTATCCCTTGGATGTCCAGGCCAATGGTCAAGTAACCTCCCTTGATCCAAAGGTGTTTGATAGTATCACCCATGTTCTCAGTAGTATTCCCCCCCTCCGTTCGGGTCAGGATTTAGTCCTAGATCAGCTTTTACTAGTGCTGCAAGGGTTGGATTTGGCCTGGTTTGGTTATTTGTCCACCACTGGAGTCTATGGAGACTGTCAAGGGGCCTGGGTTGAGGAGACGCGTCCGGTCAATCCCCAAAATGCTCGCTCATCCCATCGTGTCCAAGCGGAAGTAGGCTTTTTGGAGTCGGGTTTACCGGCCCACATTTTCCGGCTTTCGGGGATTTACGGGCCGGGGCCTGGTCGGAATATTTTTGAGCGGCTACGTTCGGGAAAGGCCCAACATATTATTCGACCCGGCCATGTTTTTTCCCGTGTTCATGTGGCTGATATTGTCCAAACTCTTTGGTGTTCGATGACCAAGCCCAGGCCTGGGGAAATTTACAATGTTGCTGATGATTTGCCCACTGAGTCAAGTAATTTAATTCTTCAGGCCTGCTCTCTGATGGGGATAGAGCCGCCGCCAGCCATTCTCTGGGAAGAGGCGAATCTCAGTCCCATGGCCGCATCCTTTTGGCAAGAGTCGCGCCGAGTCAGTAATTTTAAGATTAAATCTCAGTTGGGGGTAGAGCTATTTTTTCCCACCTACAAAGAGGGCCTGGTGAGTATCTACAATGCCTATCCAACAGGGAAAGCCATCTGATACAATAAAGATTCTCGATTGGGCTTGTAGCTTAGTGGATTAGAGCGGCTGACTACGGATCAGCAGGTCGGGGGTTCGAGTCCCTCCAAGCCCGTCAAATAATAATCTGAGAAATCTGAGAATGTCTATCAAATATTACTGGTAAAGGGTGTTAGCCTTATTAGTTGTCTCAATCAGTCTCATTTTGTTTAGGGTAAGTGGGGGTGAGTTTAAGGGTAATTCCCCCGATAGTGAAGGGAGCTACCCCCAATGCTGACAGAACTAGCTATCCGTAAGGCAAAAGGGACTGAGAAACCCCAAAAGCTATTTAATGGCGGTGGGTTATTTCTAGAAGTGCCACCATGGGGTAATCATAATTAGCAACGGCATTTCAAGTATTGCTATAGCAGACAGTAATGATCTGTGAGATTAGTCCAAGGTTATTTGTGTCTGATAAATTTTAACTTAACTCTAGGATTAAAGAAGAGCTACTCTTTACGAAGGGTAGTAATGATCAAACAGTCTCACGAATGAAGACGGACTGCTATAGCCCAGTTTTTATGCATTGACACCGGACAATAAAAATGCTTGTTTCCACTTAGTATAGACTGAAGGTCGTGCGTAGCAAAATCCGGATGAAACCTGGAGTAGAGCCATGATTTCTGAATGAGTACATCCTTACAATGTCATCTTGACCGCTAGGGCACGCTTCATTTCTCTTGAATCTAGGCATGTATCTATAAATTGATTGCGTTCATCCATAGGGTTATCCAAGACATATTCTTATCCTCTCATATTTGAAAACGGATTGCTATATACAATCACCAGTTAATTGCCCCCTTAGTTTTTTCAGGGTCATGCAATCGACTTTTAATAAATTTTAATAAAAGAGTGGTTCAAAACCAAGTTGTTACCTCAACTTAAACCCAACACTAAAATTATCTTAGATAATGCCTCTTTTCATAAAAGACAAGACTTAGAACAAGTAATTGAAGAAGCGCATTGTCAACTCTGGTATTTGCCTAAATATTCACCAGACCTCAATCCAATCGAACGTTGTTGATCTACATTAAAGAATAGCATGAAGAAATCGCTAAATGCCTTTGATTCGATTCATGAATGTGTAAATAATGCATTTATAAATAGTCCTATAGTAATTGGGTAGTTCTATAGAGCACTCTCGACATCGTAGTCCCCTAAATTTCTGTGTCAATCTCATTTGTGGACTAATTGCCTATGCTCACCAACCCAAGAAGCCTGCTTTTGTTCGCTAGAGCGTGTTATGCACTTTAAGGAAAGTGAAGAGGCGAGGTAATGAACAGAGCACCCTACCCCACCGATGTCAGCGATGAAGAATGGAGGTTTGTTGCCCCCTACCTAACATTGATGAGCGAGGATGCCCCGCAACGGAATCATAGTCTCAGAGAAGTCTTTAACGGCTTACGCTGGCTGGTTCGCTCGGGCGGTGCATGGCAATTGATGCCCCATGATTTACCTCCTTGGGCTGTTGTGTACCAGCAAACTCAACGCTGGTTAAAAGCAGGGGTATTTGACGCTATTGTTCATGATGTGAGAGCGTTACTGAGGCTTGCGGATGGGCGTAACGAACAGCCATCTGCCGTAATACTTGATAGTCGAACCTTGCAATCTACTCCGGACAGTGGGGGGCGAGCCGGATATGACGGGGCAAAACGGAAGAAAGGGAGTAAAGTCCATATTGCTGTTGATACATTAGGGCATTTATTAGCTTTGGTCGTGACACCTGGGAATGTAGAGCTTTGCTCGTTAGCAGAACAAGACCGGGATCAAGTCAAAGACTTAGCTCAGCAGGTACAGGCGGTAACAGGTGAGAGTGTAGAGATGGCCCTTGTTGACCAGGGGTATACCGGAGAGAAACCCGCTGAAGATGCAGCAGCAGTGGGGATTCAGTTACATGTCCTAAAACTCCCGCAAGCCAAGAAAGGATTTATTTTGCTACCCCGACGATGGGTCGTAGAGCGGAGTTTTGCCTGGGTTGGCCGGTTCAGACGCTTAGCCAGAGACTATGAACGATTAGGTGATACTTTGGCGGGACTCCATCTTGTGGCTTGTTCAATTCTGATGCTAAGTCGTTTTGCCCAACTCACCATTCAAAGTGCATAACACCTTCTAAGCTCCTTATCCCGAACTGACGTTAATTAAGTAATCTACAAATGTTAATTTGTCTTGATCCCGAGGGGAGCCAGTAAATTGCGTTTGGGGTTTGATTAAGATATTTTTGGATCAGCTGATGGCAGGTAATGTCTGAGAATACCCCCATGAAGGCGAAATCATTAGTCATAGCCCTCTATTCACTAGTTCTGGTATGACAACATCATGATGATGAATGGCTATCGTTAGTCAAAATAGCAGTACCTTTTTAAGAAGAGATTAAGGAATAGCGATCAAGACTAAGTGACTGGGTTGAGAATCTTCTCCTCGCTAGCAACAACTTCCGGGCTATTGGCTTCCGAGGGTGGAACTACTTGCCAAAACTTGCCCAGATAATCTACCCAATTGGCTAATATGGCTTTGGCCTTGGGGCTGCCTGTGCGCTCGGCATGGGCCTGGAGCAGTTCCAGGAGTTGTTGTTCACCGACCACCGAACTAATCCGTTGCAGCTTGACAATTTCCGGGTTCATTTTCGCCGTAAGACTGCCATCCTCATCGAGAATATAGGCCAGGCCCCCGGTCATCCCCGCCCCGACATTCCGACCCACTTGACCGAGAACCACGACGACACCACCAGTCATATATTCACAACAGTGATCACCCACTCCTTCTACAACGGCATAGGCTTTAGAATTGCGCACCGCAAACCGTTCGCCGGCCTGGCCATTGGCAAACAGATACCCCCCCGTGGCCCCATAGAGACAGGTATTGCCAACAATCACGTTACCTGCCGCCGCATAGGGAGCATTGGCCAAGGGTTTGATGATAATTTCTCCGCCGTGCATCCCTTTCCCGACATAATCGTTGGCTTCTCCAGTCAAGTTGAGGATCATCCCCGGTAAGTTGAAGGCTCCAAAGCTCTGGCCTGCTGCTCCGGTAAAGTTGAGGTTCAGTTGCCCCGTAAAGCCTGTATTTCCATGCTGTTTGGCAATGATTCCCGCAACCCGCGCCCCAACAGTTCGGTCGGTATTGACAATCTCTAAATCAAGACTGGCTTCCTGATGGTTTGCAATGGCGGCTTGAATGGTCGGATTGGCGAGAATGGTGTCATCCAAAACAGGGCCGTTACTGTGGACGGTTTCATGGGTTAACCAGGCCCGGTCGGTGCGGGAATCTGGCAATTGGGTGAGGCAATCAAGATTGACGGCTTTGGTTTTGCTCAAACTGACATCAGCCCGAGGCACCAGCAAATCAGAGCGACCGACGACTTCGATCAGGGATTTGTAGCCTAATTTTGCCAAAATTGAACGAACTTCTTCGGCAATGAACAGAAAGAAATTAACCACGTGTTCTGGCAGACCGGTAAAGCGTTTCCGTAATTCTTCTTTTTGGGTGGCGACTCCGACCGGACAGTTATTGGTATGACAAATCCGGGCCATAATGCAGCCCTCAGCAATCATCGCAATCGAGCCAAAGCCAAATTCTTCGGCCCCCATCAGCGCGCCCATGATCACATCCCAACCGGACTTGAGGCCGCCGTCCACCCGAAGAATGACCCGATCCCGGAGTTGATTTTCCATTAGCACCCGATGCACTTCCGACAGGCCCAATTCCCACGGACTCCCGGCGTGTTTAATCGAACTGAGGGGAGATGCCCCGGTGCCACCGTCATGTCCAGAGATTTGAATAATATCGGCGTTGGCTTTGGCGACCCCGGCCGCAATCGTCCCAATTCCGACTTCGGCCACCAGTTTGACGGAAACTTGGGCGTTGGGATTGATTTGATGCAGGTCAAAAATCAGTTGGGAGAGGTCTTCGATGGAGTAAATATCATGGTGCGGCGGTGGTGAAATTAAGGAAACACCAGGCTTGGACTTCCGCAACATGGCGATATAGGGGCTGACTTTCGGGCCTGGGAGTTGGCCGCCTTCACCGGGTTTTGCGCCTTGGGCAATCTTGATCTCAATTTGCTTGGCATTCATTAAATATTCAGGCGTGACCCCAAACCGGCCAGAAGCCACCTGTTTAATCGCAGAACTGGCCGTATCCCCGTTCCGTAAGCCGGCCAAGTGGGGCAATAAATCCGAGTGACCTTCACCATCCACATCCACCAGGACTTTGAACCGGATCGGATCTTCGCCCCCTTCACCGGAGTTTGATTTACCCCCGAGACGGTTCATGGCAATGGCCAGGACTTCATGGGCTTCCCGCGATAAGGCTCCCAAGGACATCCCACCGGTGCAGAAGCGCTTGACAATGTCCGTGGCGGATTCGACTTCCTCTAAGGCAATGGGTTGGCGGTCACTCTTGAATTCGAGTAAATCCCGTAAAGCTGTCGGAATCCGGCCCGTGAGTTGTTGGCGATAAACTTCGTAATGGTCATAGCTTTGGGCTGCTACGGCTTTATGCAGGGCCTTGGCCATTTCCGGGTTGTTCATGTGGTATTCGCCACCCGGCCGGTACTGGACAAAGCCAAAGTTTTGCAGTTTTTTTGCCGTTAGTTCGGGGAAAGCCTGTTGATGGAACGCCATAACTTCTTGAGCCAAATCGCTGACGGTTAAGCCACCCACCCGTGAAGTGGTGCCAACAAAGCCTAAATTCAAGAGTTCTGGGCCAATGCCGATGGCTTCAAAAATCTGCGCCCCTTGGTAACTGGTGATCAGAGAAATCCCCATTTTGGAGAGGATCTTGAGCAACCCGTCTTCAATGGCTTTGCGATACCTGGCCTGGGCCGTGGTCAGATCAATTTTGGCGACTTTACCTTTCTCCATCAGGTTTTGGGTGCGCTCACTGTGCCACCACTGCCGGATTGTTTCCCAGGCCATGTAGGGACAGACTGCGGCCACGCCATAGCCAATCAAACAGGCAAAATGATGGGTACTCCAGGCCTGGGCCGTTTCGACCACAATGGAGGTTTTCCGGCGCAATCCTTGGGCAATTAAATGATGGTGGACAGCCCCAGCAGCCAATAGAGGGGGAATATAGGTGGTTTCAGCGGTGAGAAGTTGTGGCTCTCCAGTAGCGTTAACCCGATCTGACAAGACCAGAATTTCGGCCCCCGCTTTGACCAGTTCATCGGCCCGCAAACAGAGAGCTTCAATTGCCATTTTCAAGCCATCGGGCCCGGCTGCCACTGCAAATAGGGTACTCAAGCGCGCCGCATGGAACTCGGAATTGAGAATTTTCTCTAACTCTTGTTCGTTTAGCAGGGGGGAATTCAGTTTATAGAGTTTGGCAAATTCTGGTTTTTCATCCAGCAAGTTACCGCGCCCACCCAATTGAGTCGTTAAGGACATGACCAGTTTTTCCCGCAGGGGGTCAATGGGGGGGTTGGTGACTTGGGCAAAGCGTTGTTTGAAATAGTCGTAAAGCAGGTGGGGTTTGGGCGAGAGGACAGCCAGTGGAATATCATCCCCCATACAGAAGGTCGGTTCTTTGCCCTCCTGGGCCATGGCCTCAATCACCATTTCCACATCTTCGGCCCCGTAGCCAAACGCGGTTTGTTGTTGCAGGGATTGGGCTTTAGTTAGAGTTGGGGTTTCCAGATAGGGTTGGGCTGCGAGTTCTTGGCGGTGGGCCTGGAGCCATTGGCCATAGGGTTGATGTTGGGCCACCCGTTGCTTAATGGTCCAGTTGGTCAACAGCTCATTGGTGGTTAAATCGACAGCAATCATTTGCCCAGGCCCCAAGCGACCTTTTTCTAGCACCTGGGTTTCATCTACGGGAATTACGCCAGCCTCAGACGCGACAATCACCAGGCCATCTTTGAGTAACGTATAGCGGGCCGGCCGCAGACCATTCCGATCTAAATTAGCCCCAACGACATTGCCATCACTAAAGACCACCAAGGCCGGGCCATCCCACCCTTCTTGCAAGCCGCTGTAGTATTCGTAAAAATCCGTAATTTCCGGATGATCTGCTAAGTCCGGTTGATTTTTATAGGCCTCGGGAATCAACATCATCATGGCCTGGAAGGGGGCGCGACCCGATTGCACCAACAGTTCAAAGGCATTATCCAAGTTGGCCGAGTCGCTGTTTTCCGGATTGACGATGGGTTTGAGTTCTTTGAGCGATTCCCCCCAGGCCGGACTGGCTAACTGACCTTCGCGGGCCCGCATCCAGTTGACATTACCGAGGAGGGTGTTGATTTCACCGTTGTGACCTAAAAACCGCATCGGTTGGGCGAGGGGCCATTTGGGCATCGTGTTGGTGCTAAAGCGGCGGTGATAGATGGCAAAGGTGGTTTCGTAGGCCGGGTTTTGTAAGTCTAGGTAGAACTGCCCTAGGACAACTGAGCGCACCATGCCTTTATAAACAATGGTTTTATGGGAAAAAGAGCAAACATAGAAATCCCGCCCCCAGTCGGCATGAAATTCGGCCACAGCCCGCTCCATCCGTTTCCGCGTCAGATACAACAGCCGCTCCAGTTCTGTGCCAGTAGATTCAGCCGCGACAAACAACTGTTCAATCATCGGTTGATTTTGCCGGGCCAATACACCTAAAACATCCGGCTGCACGGGAACAGGTCGCCATCCCAAAAGCTTCAACCCAGAATTTGCTAATACTTGGGCAATGGCAGTCTTGGCCTGGGCTACGGCCTCTGGATTAGCCGGAAAAAAGACCATCCCCACCCCAATGTTGGCCGGATCAAAATTGGTAATCCAATCCCCAAACAAGCCCCAGGGAATCGCCGTCATCACCCCAGCCCCATCACCGGAATCTTGATCGGCACTACAGGCCCCGCGGTGTTCTAAACAGGTCAATCCCGTCAAGGCCTGCTCGAGAATGCTATGACTAGCCAATCCCTTTTGATGGGCGACAAACCCCACACCGCAAGCATCTCGTTCTTCGACTAACCAAGGTTGACCAGCGTATCCAGCGGCAGAAGATTGAGTTAAGGCAGAAGTGGAGAAGGGGCTATGCATGGCAGTCAACGGGTAGGAATTAAGCATATTAGGGTGAGTGAATTTAGATAATGCCACACTCAGGCAATGACGGGCTAGACAAAGACAGAAAAAGACTCTGAATGACCACATCTGGGGTTTCAACAGAGTAATAGAGTTGTCTGGGATTGTGCGGACTAAAATCGGGTCAGTAGGTCAGACGTAAACTCTATCAGCCAAACGTTCTGGGGGCAAAGAGTTTCCGGGGCAGCTAAATGAACAAACCAGGAACTAAACCAGCAGAACTCATCGGCAAAAAGAGTTGTTGTTAATCTATGACGTAATTAGGTCTGTCTCGCATTGCTATTATAGGGGTTTTACCTTCGGAAATGGGCTGATGTGTTCCCGATAACTAATCTAAAGGAGTAAACATTGCTAAGATTTGTTAGGGATTTCAGACATTAGTGCCCCATTGTCACGCCCCCCTAAGGCCAATCATTTGGAACGCTTTATGAGTTTATCTCGCCGTCATCTCCTCACCTTGGGTGCGCTTTCAACTGGAGCCGCCCTATTTCCCCAGGGGTTAAGAAAACTTTATGCCAGGGCGGAGGCTGGACAAACGGTGCAAGGGACTGGTTTTGGCCCCCTCATTAAAGATCCCCAAGGCATTCTGGATTTACCAGCAGGGTTTCAATATCGGGTTTTCTCCAAATTAGGGCAGCGGATGAGTGATGGGAATCCAGTTCCGTCTTTGCATGATGGGATGGCTGCCTTTCCCGGCCCCAACGGCACAACAATTTTAATCCGCAACCATGAAGTCTATCCCGGTCTCCCCTCTGCCTATCAAGCTGTCCTTGCCCCCAACCCCTTGAAGTATGACAGCCTCTGTCCGGGGGGAACCACAACCCTCGTTGTCAGCCCACAGCGGGAACTGGTCAAGGATTTTGTTTCTTTGGCCGGAACCTATCGTAATTGTGCTGGGGGAACTACACCTTGGGGGTCTTGGATTAGTTGCGAGGAAAATACCGCCACCCCAGCTACCCCTGGTCAACATGGGCCGGTTAACAAGCCCCACGGCTATAACTTTGAAGTCCCCATCAGTGCCACTGGCCCGGTGCAGCCAATCCCCCTGAAAGCGATGGGCCGGTTTCAGCATGAAGCGATTGCGGTGGATCCGAAAACCAACATTATTTATCAAACCGAGGATCGGGGCGATAGCTTGTTTTATCGGTTTATTCCTAAGCAGGTGGGGAATCTCCAGGCCGGGGGTGAATTACAAGCTCTACGGATCAAGGGTTATCCCAAAAGCAATACCCGGGATGGCTTTCCACAGCAGCGATTTTTTGAGGTGGATTGGGTGACAATTTCAGATCCGGATCCTCAGGTGGATTCGGTGCGTCATCAGGGATTTGACTTGGGGGCAGCTCAGTTTACCCGGGGTGAAGGAATTTGTTACAGCAATGGGGAAATCTTCTTTACGGCCACCAGTGGGGGGGACAAACGCCTCGGGCAAATTTGGCGCTATCGGCCGGGGGCAACTACAGATCAAGGGGGCAGTTTAGAACTCTTTGTGGAATCCCCTGGTAAAGATGTTCTGGATTACCCTGATAACCTGATTATGGCTCCCTTTGGGGATTTGATTGTCTGTGAAGACGGTCAGGACAGTACGAATCGGCTGGTGGGAATTACTCCCCAAGGTAAAATCTATCCCTTTGCCCACAATGCCCTAAATAGTCAAGAGCTGGCAGGTGTTTGCTTTTCTGCCGATGGTCAAACCATGTTTGTGAATATTTACCATCCCAGCATGACCTTAGCGATTTGGGGGCCGTGGTCGTCGCGAGGCTAGATAAGATTTGGATTGGATCAGGCCAGGCCTGGGCAAGCCATAATGAACGAATCATCTTCTCCAGTTTTTGGCCCGCGCCTATGGCCAGTCTGAAACCTTCTCCTTTTCAAGCATCTGCACCTGAAGAGTCCCCTTCCCTAGCGGCGCGTCTAGAAGCCATTTTGTATCTGAAGGGACAGCCCCTGAGCTTGGCTGATTTAGCGACCCATGCCCAATCGGATCGGGATACGGTGGAAGTCGCCTTGATGGATTTAATTGCCGACTACAGTCATCGGGATACGGCCTTAGAAATTGTTGAAACGGAATCTGGCTATAGTTTGCAGCTACGGCCCGCATTTCGGGAATTAGTCCAAACCTTAGTCCCGGTGGATTTGGGCTTGGCGGCCCAGCGGACGTTGGCCTTAGTTGCTTTGAAGGGGCCATTGTTGCAATCGGAGTTGGTGGAAATTCGCGGCTCCAGTACCTATCAACACATTCAAGACCTCCTGGAACTGGGGTTTATTAGTCGGCGGCGACCGTCCCAAGGGCGTTCCTATCAGGTACAAGTAACGGAGCGATTTTATCAGTATTTTCAAGTGGACAAACTCCCTGATTTAGACTCGTAATTCTTCATGTCATTTCTAATTGCCAAAATCAATCTGCCTTCGTTTCTCTGGTTGTGGCGCATTGCGGCCTGGTCAATGGGTGGGGTTTTATGCTGTTATCTTCTATTGACGATTTCCGGCCTGGGGTTGAGTTATACGCGTTTACAAAAAATCAAGCGGCCGAATGGTCTGAGATTCACCCATTTAATCTTTGGCACAGGCCTGGTTGGGTTAATTTTCTTGTTACTGATCATCGGCTTGATGGGCACTTACGGGTACTACGGTTCTCTCGGCCATTCCTGGCATTTATTAGCGGGGTTAATTGTGGTTGCTCTGGGTGTGGGTTCGGCCATCAGCGCGCTACAAATTCATCCCCAACGGGCCTGGGCCAGACCTTTGCATTTAAGCTTGAATGGCTTACTTTTGATGGCTTTGGGAATCGTGGCCTGGACGGGGTGGGCGGTTGTGCAAAAATATCTCCCAGAACGTTGGTGGCTATAGCATCTCGCCGCTTCAAAAAAATTGGGGATAGTAGCTCACCAAATCCTTTCGCAAGTGTACCAATCTGATTAACCCAGAATTTGAGTATGGATTGCCCGTCCTTGCTCTCCCCACGCAAAAAGTTGTCGCTGCCGATTAAACAGGACACAACCCACTTGGACTTGGACGCTGGTGTGATTGTAAATATAGGCCTGGGCGCGGGCTTCAATGGCATTCGTAATTTGGCTAAATACTTGCGTTGTCCAAGGCACTTGAGTGCTCAGGGTCAGGTCTTCGAGAATTTGATAAGCTGCTTCAATGGTGGGGGCCTGGAAAATGGCCTGTAGGGGTGCGCCAGTCAGGCCAAGTTGGGCACAGTGGGCGGTGAGGATTTCTTGGCGGGCATCGGCGAGGTGGTGATGGGTGTGGAAAATGCCACCCGCGAGTTTAATTAGTTTTCCGTGGTAGCCCCAGAGCAAGAGGGATTTTACGCCCTGTAGTCCAGCTTCAACTAAGAGGGGCCCGAGCCAATTCGCTGTTTTGACCTGGAGTTCTGGGGGAATCCCGGCTTTCGTGGCTAAGTCCAGGCCATTTTCACCAATACAAAAGACTAACTGTTTGGATGATTGGGCTTTTTGAATCAGGTCTTGGCGAAAGATATCGAGTTGTTCAGGGGCGCTGAGGGCCTGGGAAATCCCAGAGGTGCCCAGCAGAGATAAACCAGAGACAATACCAAAGGCTGGATTGGAAGTCCGCTCTCCTAAGGCTCTGCCCTCGGGGAGAATGATGGTGACAAAGATTTTCTGATCCTGACCCAGAACTTTTTGCAAGTTGTGGAGAAGGAGTTGCTGGGCATAGCTGTAAATGGCAGATTCCCCCGTGGCCTGGTTGATGCCAATCCCTTCACCCCCCTGAATTTTGATAGTTTCTCGTTGGCTTGCCCCCGCCCACTGCACCAGGCCCCAGATGGGCGTGTCTCTGGTTAAGTCTAGATTTGCACCCGGATTACTGTGGGTGATGGCTAAACTCATCTCCGACCCCAGGCCAGCCACCTGTTGAATCGGAATCTCGGCTGTTTGCTCAGGGTTGATTAACTCTAAAGTTACGGAGGTATCGGGCTGTTGGGTTTGTAACCATCGCAATGCCGCCACAGCCGCAGCACAGGCAAATACAGGCAATGTATAACCCGATTGGGATGAGAGAGAAGGCATAGGTTAAAAATTCCGGGGCTGTTCCAACCATCATGGCACTGTCAGGGGTGGGCCTGTGAGATATTTTTCCGCAACCATTGCCGCCGGAAGGGGCCGATCAAAGAAATATCCTTGTCCAAATTGACAGCCCAAGGCCAGTAAATAGGCTTGTTCAGATTCGGTTTCAATCCCTTCTGCTACCACATCCAGGCCCAGTTGTTGACTCAAGAGCATGATTGTCTTTACGACTTGATAGTTGGTGGTACTGGGGGTAATTCCGACAATGAAGCAGCGGTCAATTTTGAGGGTGTTAACCGGTAAACAGTGGAGATAACTCAGTGAAGAATAGCCAGTGCCAAAGTCATCAATACTAATTTGAATCTGACGGGCGCGTAGTTGTTGAGTTAAGGCAATTGTAGTTTCGGCATTTTCCATAATGCAAGTTTCCGTAATTTCCAACTTGACACAGGCTGGATTGACTTGAGTTTCCGAGATAATTTGATCAATATCATCCAGGAGTGTGGGACAGACAAACTGACGAATTGAAATATTAATGCCCATGGTTAGATCTGGATAACCTGACCGATGCCATTGCTGTAATTGTGCACAGGCCTGGCGAAGAATCAATAAACCAACTGGGACAATAAATCCTGTGGTTTCTAAGCAAGGAATAAATTCCCCAGGTGAGACCGTGCCGCGGTGGGGATGTTGCCAACGAATCAGAGCTTCAAAACCAGAAAGTTCTTGGGTTTGCAAATTAAAAATTGGTTGATAATAAATAGTAAATTCCTGACGATCTAAGGCCCGCTGTAGATCACTTTCTAAGGTCAGGCGGTGAACAATGGCCAGGTGCATCTGATGATCATAAATTTGATAACTGCCGCGTCCGTTTCCCTTGGCCTGGTACATAGCAATATCGGCATTTTTCAAAAGTTCTTCAGGCCCAAGAGTTGAACGATCAGAAAAGGTAATTCCCAGGGATGCTGTCATAAAGATCTCGGCATTCGGCAAGGAAAAGGGGGCCTGGAAGCTCTGTTGAATGTTCCGTAGAAATGGCATTAATTGGCTGGGGGAGGAAACATTTAACTTCAAATAGCAAAACTCATCTTCTCCCATGCGGGCTAACACATCCCCAGGCCTGAGTAATTGCTTTAAGCGCGCCGCAATGGCGGTTAATAACTGATCTCCTACTAAATACCCTAAAGAACCATTGACTAACTTAAATTCATCGCAATCTAAAATAATGAGGGCAAATTCTGCTGAGTTAGAGATTTGAATATTGTGGATGCTGCGGACTAGGGCGGTGCGACTGGGTAATTGAGTCAGGGGGTCTTGATTGATCATCTGTTGCAGATCTGCTGTCCGAGCCTGAACCGTCGCTTCAAGGGTGGCATTAAAGCTTGCTAAATCCTGATATTGCTGACGAATCCGTAACATAGATTGCACTCGCGCCCGTAACTCCATCCGGTTCACAGGTTTAGTCACAAAATCATCAGCACCAGCATCTAGGCAACGAAATAGATCCTGTTTACTACTGAGGGCGGTCACCATAATGATTGGTATGCCTTCCCATTGACTGGTTGCTTTAATCCGTTGACAGACTTCCAGGCCCTTTAAGCCCGGCATCATTAAATCCAACAGAATCAGATCAGGATTGTAGTGCTCCAGGCCAGAAAGAGCGGTTTGCCCATCAGCCGCATAATGGAGACAATGATCTTGATCGGCTAAATACATTTCAATCACGTCATAGTTATGCGGATCATCATCCACAATTAAGATGGTAGCCATAGTTGTCCCTGGAGGCGGCAGGTGAATATCGGCCTAGTTAAGGTTAGTATTACTCATCTGGTTTATAGTAGTCGATGTTTTCTGATGAATTTTCATAGTTTTAAGATTAACTAAAGAAATCCAATCCAGCAAGTTAATAATCGGTTGTCAGAGGGGAAAGAATCTGTAAGGCTGGAATTGCAGAGCGTGATAACTATACGCTTGGATACTTTTTCTTTATATCGTTCCATATCATTACAGTGATCACTCCAGAACCATTGAAGTCTTACCTGTAATTTTAATCTGTCAATTTTGATTAATGGTTGTTTAGAAGTGCGGCAAAGTACCAATGCCAGGCCCCTGATTTGATATTTAGCCAATCCTCAGGCCTTCAACGGTCTCTAATATTTTTGAATTGTAGTTTCAATATGCTTTTCATGCGATTGACTTAACCCTGTCGGATTACGATCAATTTTGCGACTACACCACCTTCTACAAATGTTGCCACGCTTGATCCTCTGCAGGGGTTAACGAATCTTCGGCTAGGCCAACTTCGCTTAAATGTGTTATCTCTAAATCTTCTCCCTACTAGTGGGGTGATGGAAGGGATTAATAAAATAATAAAATTAAGGTAATTAAGCATCAAGCGTATGGCTCTACAAATTTTAGGCATCTACCAATGGGCCTGATGGCTTGTTTTTCCCATTGGTCTTACCTATCACCCTCTTCCCAAGAGAGCCGATTTAATGTCTAATTATGACACTAAATGACAGTTGGGGAAAAGTAAAACAAAGCCCCCAAAAGGAGTCTGAGGGCTGAACACATTCATAGATCAGGGACGGGACTGGTGGGAGTCGAACCCACGGCCTAGCACTTAGGAGGCGCTCGCTCTATCCTGCTGAGCTACAGCCCCACATTCTCTATTGCTCACTATAGCGTTACACAGACTGCTCTGACTCATACAATCTTAGATATGGTGTCAGCAATAGACTATTGACCCGTTCCTAACCTAACCCTCAATGGGTAACGCTATCTGCCTCTTGAGGCGTTAAAGCTAAGACCTCAGATTCTAAAGATGGGTGATTTAGACCAGGCCAAGAACCCCCAACTGCCTGAGAGTGAATAACTTAGGCAAAAGCTGGATCAAGTTGAGGAGAAGTCGAGTACCTCAAGATAGCTGGTGGATCGCAGGTAATCAGGGTCAATTCAAGCTGCGTCTGCTTCTTCCGCTTCTACAGCAATCGTTAAAAAGCGAATGACTTCTTCACTCAAGCGCATGGCCCGCTCCATGACACTGATGGCCGTTCCCGACCCTTTGAAGTCAATTTGGATATATACCCCTTCTCGAAATTTTTTAATCGGATAGGCTAGGCGGCGTTTTCCGCGGTGTTGGATGGTAACCTCAGTAGCTCCTTGTTCTTGGAGAATAGTTTGGTATTGGAGAATGACCTGTTCCAACTGCTCATCAGAAAGATCAGGGCGAATGATATAAAGGGTTTCGTAGGTTTGGGGAATCATGATCGTTTGGTCTCCTTTTGGACTAGCGGCCGCTGATAAAAATCTACTTGAAGATAGATTATGGATTTTCAGCAGCAAGGTTTTCCCATGAACGGGATGCACAGATTTATAATTCTATCACTGAGTTCGGCCCAGGCCCTGAGCAATTATGGTGCAACGATATGTCCGTGTCCAATCCTCTACTGGCATTCACTATGGTCTTTTACAACTCAATCGAGAGGTCATAGTTTTAGATGCGGCTCCCTGGGCGGGTGGCCAGGCCAATGGGCAAACCCTAGGCAGCGATGACTATGAACTCTTAACGCCCTGTTTGCCGTCCAAAATTGTCGCCATTGGCCGAAACTATGCCAAACATGCTGCTGAGATGGGGAATGAAGTTCCGAGTTATCCCTTAATTTTCCTCAAGCCGCCCACTGCCCTCCAGGCCCCCCAGCAGCCGATTTACTATCCATCTCAACTCACTCGGGTGGATTACGAAGGGGAACTGGCCGTCGTGATTGGTTGCAAAGCCAGTTCTGTATCCATAGAAGAAGCCGGAAATTACATTTGGGGTTATACCGTCGCTAATGATGTCACCGCCAGAGATTTACAGCGGACTGAGCAACAGTGGACACGCTCAAAAGGGTTTGATACCTTTTGTCCCCTCGGCCCGTGGATTGTGCCACAGATTAACCCCGATGCCCTCCTCCAAACCTTTATCAATGACAATCCCCAACCCGTACAGTCAGCGCCCATCAATCAAATGGTTTTTAGTCCAGGGGAGTTGATTGCTTTTATCAGCGGGGTGATGACTTTACTGCCCGGTGATGTGATCCTCACAGGAACCCCCCAAGGGATTGGCCCCTTACAAGTAGGCGATCGAGTCCGGGTGGAAGTGGAAGGGATTGGCAGCCTAGACAATCCGGTTGTTGCCCGGTAGCGAATAACATCGGCATGGAATTATTTATCTCCAAACTCTTACCTCTGTTTGCTTACCCCCTAGGACTTGCTTGTCTGGGCTTAATTGTGGCTATGTGCTGTCTCTGGAAACAACCTCGGATTGCCGCAGTTGCCATAGTTATTAGTTTTGGGGCATTGTTTTTAGGAGGAAATTATGTTATTGCCCAAAGTTTAACCGCGGCCTTAGAATACCAAAACCCAGCCCCCAAGCCATTACCAAAAGCTGCAGCCATTATTGTCCTGGGTGGGGGAGTCCGCAGCCAAATTCCACCCAGTCCCTGGGTTGATCTCAATGATGGGGGAGATCGGATTCTCTATGGGGCTAAACTTTGGCGTGAAGGCTATGCCCCCTACCTGATTTTGAGTGGTGGGCGGGTTGATTCTACCCCCGGAGTATCTGAGGCGGCAGATATGGCCCAAATAGCCCAGGCCATGGGAGTTCCGCCCACAGCTATTCTCTTGGAACCTAACTCGCGCACCACCTATGAAAACGCCCAATTTACTCAGGAATTATTGAACCAGCAAGCCATCAGCGGGCGGTTATTATTAGTCACCTCGGCCTGGCATCTGCCCCGCGCCTTAGGCATTTTTCGTCACTTTAAATTAGATGTAATCCCGGCCCCGATTGACTATCGCTCTAATGGGACAACTGTTTTAGCCGGTCTAGCCGCCATCCCTTTTTATCTAATCCCGGATGTGGAATGGCTAAGTCTGACGACTATGATGCTCAAGGAATATTTTGGCTTAGGCATTTACTGGTTGCGGGGCTGGCTCTAGGCTGAGGGTATCGGGGGTAGCGATGAAGCAATTGCCGAGATTGGGATTTAAAATCAAATGGCGAAGCTCTTGACGGATTGGGGCAGTTAGATAGTGGACTTGAACATTGCGCCAGGCCTGCCAGTGTTCTTCTTGCTGCTGACTAATTAACGCGGCCAATTCGGGGGAAGATTTCCTGAGTTCCAGGCCGAGTTGCCGTTGGAAAAATTGCCCCAAAACAACCCCATCATGCATTGAGCCAAGTAGGTCTTGTAATTCCCCCCAGGCCTGGACTTGGGCTGCATAGGAATCTGAGTAAAGAGGGGTAAAAAGTTCCATTTGATAGCGTAAACGTTTAATTTGCTTACGAAGGTCATGGAGGCGTTCACCCTCATGTTGGAGTAGCTGGCCAGGCTGTTCAACTCTAATCAGTTCTGGTTCCTGGGGGGTAATCCATTGAACCGCAATTTGCCAGGCCGGGTGCAGCAGTACCTTGGACAATAAGGGGAGGAGTAAATCTGGGGAAACGGTGCTAACGGAAATTTCTCCTGCCGGTTGATATTGGGGTTGAGCCAGCCACTCTTGCAGGCCGAGTTGCAATTTTTGATAGCGATCACCCCGTAAAATTTGAATCGCTCGGTCTAGGAAAATTTCCCGTTGTTTACTAATTTTTTTGATTAATTTACTCAGTTGGCTCTGTTCGGTCTGGGGCAAGGCTGGGTAGTAATCGGTTTTGAGGGTCTCGGCCATCACATCTAAGTCTCGGACTGGACTGAGTACCCCAGACAAATCCTTCACCCGTCGCACCGTAATTGTTTTCGGTAAGACCAGATAGGGAATAAACACTTCTAAGGCCGTCCGCAACCGCCGTAATCCGACCCGCATTTGATGGATCGCGTCCACATCCCGATCCCTTAGCACCCCCGGTTCAAACTTACTGACTTTGCGCAAATGTCGGTGTAGGGCCTGGTAAGCGGTGTTGCTTAGAGTAGTCATAGTCTTAGAACCTAATCTTCAAGCAGCCCATAACAACAGTATTGGGGTCGAAGAGTGAATCAGAAACGCTGGAATCTGGCCTTAATTTGACACCTTAATACTACCTTAAGTTCGTTTTAATGACTATTCTGGGCTTTTCCAAGCTTTATGGAATACCCGGCGGCATCTAGATGAGCTTGTCTTTACTTGCTTTTAGTCATTGATTACAGCCGATGTAGCCCCATGCCCTAAAATTACGCCCATGAGTAGTATTTTTGGCATCATCCATCACCAGGCCGCCCTCAACCCTGAATATCTAGGTAGAATGCAAACCAGCATGGCCTATTGGGGGCAAGATGGGTCGGGACTATGGTCAGAAAACCAGGTTGGCTTGGGGCATCTTTTACGCCATAACACCCCAGAATCCGTTTATGAAGTCTTACCCAGGGTCAGAGCGAGAGGTCTGGTCATCACTGCCACTGCCAGGATTGATAACCGGATAGAGCTTTGCCAACTTCTGAATATTGCCCCTCTGGAGCAGGGGATGACCCCCGACAGTGAGTTGATCATCCAGGCCTATGAGAAATGGGGTCTGGCCTGTGTGGATCGCCTGCTGGGTTCCTGGGCGGTGGCCATTTGGCATCCTGAACAAGAAAAACTCTGGATTGCCCGCGATGCCTGTGGCACAGGTGGACTGTACTACACCCAACAGGGTGGGCTTTTTGCCTTTGCCAGTTCCCTCAAAGGAATATTAGCCCTGCCCCCAGTCTCTCGACAACCGAATTTATTAGAAGTGGCCCATGTGCTCACTGCCTGGCCCAGTGATGGGGTACAAACCTGCTATGAAAACATTTTCCATCTGCCCCCAGGCCACACTCTAACCTTGACCCAGGGTGAACTAAACATCCAGCGATATTGGGATGTTGACGATATTCAACCCCTTGAACTCAGTTCCTCCCAGGCCTATTTGGATGCGTTCTTAGAGGTTTATACCCAGGCCGTAACAAGCCATTTACGCAGTTTCAAACCCGTCGGCGCGACCATGAGCGGGGGGCTAGATTCGGGTTCGGTCTGTGCCTTAGCCGCAAAACAACTCCGAGAACAGCATCAAAATTTACCCGTGTTTACCCATGTACCCCTCTATGACACCCAAGGCATTACCCATCCGCGGCGGTTTGGTGATGAATCCCCCTTTGTGGAAGCGAATCGGCAATTTATCGGCAATGTGGAGGTTCACTATTTAAGAAGTGAAGGGATAACGCCCCTGGCTAGCCTGGAACAAAAACTCTGGATCAATGAGCAACCCAGTCATGCGGCGGCAAACTTTTTTTGGATGATCGATCTCTTACAAACCGTGCAGAACATGGGTCTGGGAACAGTTTTAACAGGACAAGGGGGCAATTCCACAATTTCTTGGGGCGGGTTGCCTGCCTCTTGGCGGACTCACTTAAAAGAAGGGAACTGGGATGTCCTGTGGAGCAAAGTTCAGCGAGCCCGTGTATCCCCACAGCAAACCTTGATTCGCTTCCTGCCCAAATTTTTGCGGCCTCGGCCTCTTAGACCCACATCCTCTGGACTAGTCTGGCTAGATTACTCTGCGATTAACCCGGCCTGGGCAAAATCATTTCAGATTGATCAAAAAATGGCTGCATCCGGCCACGACCCTACATTTCAACAGTCAGATTTGTTAGCTGAACGCCGTGACCTGATCCGACATACGAGCCAAAAAGCAAATACCCTCTGGCAAGAAATGGGTGCCGCCTACAGCGTTGAGGTTCGGGATCCGACCCTGGATAAACGGGTGATCGAATTTTGTTTAGGGATTCCCACCTCGGTCTATCGAGATCGGCATCTGAATCGGGCTTTAATTCGCCAGGCCATGGTGGGTGTGCTTCCCGACAAAGTCCGCCTGAATCAGGCTAAAGGTTTACAGGCCGCTGATATTGCCTTTCGGGTGCGGGATCATCAGGGCGAAATTGCCAACGCCTTGCACCAGCTAAGCGCATCTCCCCTGGCCCAAGAGATGTTAGATTTACCTAAAATGCATCAAGTATTGGCATCCATCCAGGCCGGGATCACCCAAGCCAACTCTGGAGACTGCGGGACAATTTTATTGCGGGGCCTGGGTTGTGGACTGTTCCTGGCTAGTTTTACATAAATATTGCTCACCATTGCGAGCTTCCATGACCTATGACTTCATCCCCAAAGCTTCAAATTCCTGACCATATTGTCTATCAAGATATTGATGGCGAATTGGTGTTGCTAGATCTCAATCAGGGGGTGTATTACGGCCTAAAAGATGTGGGTAAGCGCTGTTGGGAATTGATTGCCGAGAACCAGGATCGGACTGGGATCATTGAGGCCGTAGTCCAGGAATATGATGTCTCCCCAGAATTGCTGATCAGTGATTTAGACACACTTCTGGCGGACTTTACAACCAAGGGCCTGGTGACAATAGCCGAATAGTGGGGCTGGGGAGACCGGTCAAATGCCTGGCTCAGATTACCCTACTTGAGGGCCTGGACTTTGGCGATTAAGGCTTCTGGAGGCTGGACTCCTTCAATGCGTTCAACTTGTTGCCCCCGATGAAACAAAATCAGAGTCGGCAAGGCATAGATTTGGAACTGGCTGGCAATCTCCGGGTATCGCTCGGTATCAATCTTAACAATTTGGACTTGGGACTTAAGTTGCTGTTTCACCTGCTCTAGGACCTTGGCAATCATTCGGCAGGGGCCGCACCAATCCGCATAAAAATCTACCAACAAAGGAACCTGGGCCTGGGCCACCAGATCATCAAAGTTTTCAAAGGTTTGTTTCGTGGTCATGGCATACCTAAATGGACGGACTGAGGTTTATCCTGCTACACAGAGGACTTTGGGGCAATAGAAGCTGCCAAAATAATCCCTACAGGTTTTATAGAGTCAGGGTTATTCGCCTGGAGATGGATCAGCAGATAGGATCCGGCCGCATACCCTAGATTATTTTAGCCTTGACCGCAAGAGCTAGACGCTTCAGGATCAGGAGCAGAGACCCTATCTATCAGGCTTTATCGTGAAAAATCTCTTTGAACGGTTTGGGCAACTTGTCCCGGAACTTCATCCCCGGCCAACAGCCAGCGAGCATCATATCCCCCAGGCCCATGAGGCAGATGAACCCGAAGAGCCTTCCTATTTTGAATATTTCTTTGATCAACCAGGGGCTATGCCCGGCACCCTGAGTATTGAAGAAGATGCCCCACCCCCGAACATTATTTTGATTGACTACAACGCTGACCAGGCCCAGCGGGTTCATTTGGAGCAACCAGAACTAATCACCCCCTATTTAGACCGGGAATCTGTCTCCTGGATTGATGTCCAAGGCCTGGGAAATGAGGATATTTTGCGCCGGGTCGGGCAAGTGTTTGGTTTACATCCGATTGTTTTAGAAGATGTGGTCAATGTTCCCCAACGCCCCAAGGTGGAAGATCATCAGGATCAGGTCTTAGTGATTACCCGCATGGTCACACCCAAGGAAGACCTGAAAGGATTTTATGCCGAACAGGTGAGTTTTATTCTTGGGAAATATTATCTCCTCACTGTTCAAGAAGAACCAGATCGAGATTGTTTTGGCCTGGTACGGCAACGGATCCGCACAAGTCGGGGGCTAATTCGCCAACATGGGGCAGATTATTTAGCCTACAGCCTCATTGATGCCATTATTGATGGGTTCTTCCCAGTTTTAGAAGACTACGGCGAGCGCATTGAACTCTTAGAAACCCAAGTGGTTACCCATCCCACCCGGCAAACCCTGGAGGAAATTCACAAAGTCCGGCGCGAACTTCTCTCTCTCCGCCGCGCCATTTGGCCCCAACGGGATGCAATTAACGCCCTAATTCGAGATAGTAATGATCTGATTAGCCCTGAGGTGCGGATCTATTTACGGGATTGCTATGACCATGCCATTCAAGTCTTGGATATGGTGGAAACCTATCGGGAACTGGCAGCGAGTTTAATGGATGTTTACCTGTCTTCGGTGAGCAACAAAATGAACGAGATTATGAAGCTTCTAACGATTATCTCGACTGTGTTTATTCCCTTAACCTTTATTGTGGGGGTCTATGGGATGAACTTCAATACGGAGATTTCCCCTTGGAATATGCCGGAGTTAAATTGGCGCTGGGGCTATCCGGCCTGTTGGGCGGTAATGTTGAGTATTGCCGGAAGTTTATTTTATTTCTTTTGGCGCAAAGGTTGGTTTCAGGATCAATCCCAGGTGGAGTTGGATTAGGTGAGATCCGCTGGAGCGTCTTCAAGTTGTTCCCCAAACCGATAGCCTTTGCCATAGATCGTGTGAATGAGGACTGTTTCACCAGGACGTTCAATTTTCCGCCGGAGTAAGCGAATTTGGGCCGCTAAAACATTGCTGCTGGGTGGGTGGTGGCCAGGCCAGAGATAGTTGCGAATCTCATCATGGGTCAGGACTTGCTGAGGGTGGGCCAAAAAATAGGCCAGGAGTTGGGTTTCCTTCTCGGCCAAGGTTATGACGCGCCCATTACGATAGGCCAAGCGACTCTCACTATCTAATTCCAGGCCACCCAGAGAGATAATTTGATTCATCGTTGAAGCCCCTTGTCGCCGCAACAGGGCCCGGACTCGCGCTAATAATTCCCGCAGCTCAAAGGGCTTAATCAGATAGTCATCTGCACCGGCATCGAGGCCCTGGACACGATCATCGAGGGTATCGCGGGCAGTTAAAAACAAGACTGGGGTGAGATTGCCCATTTTTCGTAATTGCTGACAGACTTCCAGGCCAGAAACCTGGGGCAACATCCAATCCAAAATCACCAAGTCATATCCGTTCATGGGCGGTTGAGTCAGAGCATCTAGGGCCGCGGCCCCATCATGGACTAATTGCACCGCATACCCCGCTTGTCCCAATATCCGGCCGAGGGGAGCCGCTAATTCAACTTCATCTTCCGCAAATAGAATCCGCACTGCTTCAGTTCGCTCTATCAACAACAAAGAGAATAGTTCAATCTTGACATAGGCCCAGGCCTGGTGATGGCACAATATCAGCCGTCAAATGAGCAGGCCAATCATACTGTAGTTATAACTATTGTGAATTTCTGGGCATTTCCTCAGGTGACAACAACCTAGGAATTAGAATATGAGAGTAAATAAATAGTTGAATATTTTTAGAATTGAGTAGGATTCACCTAATCCATGCACATCCAATCCTTTGTTCCTAAATTATCATTCCTGGTATTAACCCTCCTGGCCTGGGGAACAACAGCAACAGAAGCGCAGTCCCAAACTCCTCCCAATGTCAATCCGATTGATCCGGCGGCGATTAAAATCCTCAAAGCCATGGGCGAACAATTACAAGCAGCGCAGACATTCTCCTTTACCGCTACTACGGCCTATGAAAGTCCATCTCGGCTTGGGCCACCCCTAGTCTATTTTTCATCCTCCCAAGTGCTGGTTCAACGTCCCAACAACCTGCGGGTGATTACCACAGCCGACGGCCCAAGAAGTGAGTTTTATTACAATGGCCAGACGATGGTAGCCTTTGCCCCCAATGAAAATCTTGTCGCCACTGCTGCTGCCCCGAATAACTTAGATGATGCTCTTAAGGAAGCCTACCAAAAAGCCTCCATTTACTTTCCATTCACGGATTTTATTGTCTCTAATCCCCATGAAGACTTGATCAAGGAATTAAAATTTGCCTTTGTGGTGGGGCAATCGCAAGTTGTGGGAGGAACAACCACCGATATTGTTGCGCTTGGGAATGATCAAATCTTCGCCCAGGTTTGGATTGGAGCCAAGGATCACCTCCCCCGCGCATTACGGGCAGTCTATCGGGATGATCCCTCACGGTTACGGCATCAGGTTGAATTTTCAAATTGGCTGCTCAATCCGCCTGTGACTGCCACGATGTTTACCCCGACCAATACCGCCAAGGCCCTCAAAATTCCCTTTGCTGCTCCTGTGATCCTCAATCCGCCAAAACCCTCTAGCAAATAAACCTGACTCGCCAGTATTCTCGTTCACGAAAAATTTCCTAGGAGACTCGGCCATGAAAAGAATCTCAACCGCCCTAATCACGATGTCTGTTACCTGTTTAACGTTGCTGCCCCAAGTTGCTCAAGCCTACTTTCATGCCGCAGGTGGATCCTTCTCCCATAGTGATGGGTCTTGGAATGCTTCGACTGCCAGGGGGGGATCCGCATCGGGGGGGGATGGTTCCTGGAATGCCAGTGGGTATCGGGGGGGAACTGCCTCGGGGGGTGATGGCTCTTGGAATGCTACAGGCTATCGCGGCGGCACGGCTTCTGGGACAACAGCCTATGGAGATCACACCTATTACGGGGGGACCTATGCGACCTATCATCCGCCAACTGTGGTGAATTCCTACTATGGCAGTGGATGTTATAACTGCGGGGGCTGGGCGGCGGCCGGGGCGGCTGTGGGAGTTGCAACAGGGGCGGCCATTTCTTCTGCTGCGAGTGCCAATGCCTATGCTGCTGGGGCCGCGGCTGCGACTAATGCCTATGCAATGGGGGCCATTTACCCGGTGTTACCCGCTGGTTGCCAAGCAATACCGACCCAAAGCGGCACGTTTTATCAATGTGGGACAACTTGGTTTAGCCCAGCCTATGGAGCCAATGGGGTTTACTATCGGGTTGTACAAGCCCCTTAGCGCGTTGGAGAAGGTGTCGCGAGGCTAAGCTGGAGAGAAAAAGAGGTTTGTTATAATCGGCTCTATGAAATTAGCATTTAGCAAATACCACGGCCTGGGTAACGATTTTATTCTGATTGATAATCGCGCTCAGAGGGAGTTGTTAGTCACCGCCACTCAGGCCCAGCAGCTTTGTGATCGGCATTTTGGGGTTGGGGCAAATGGGGTTATTTTCCTCTGTGCTACCACTGATCCGGCCTGTGATTACCAAATGGCCATGTATAACAGTGACGGCTCCGTGGCGGAAATGTGCGGCAATGGGATTCGCTGTTTGGCCAAGTTTATTGCGGCCTTAGAGTCCCACGCGCTTGACCAGGCCTGGATATACCGAGTGCAAACCTTGGCCGGGGTCATGACTCTCAATTTGCAAACCGATGGCCGGGTCAGTGTCAATATGGGAACTCCCAAATTACTCGCCAGCGAAATCCCGACGACCTTGACCGAGCCGGATCAAAAAGTGATTGATATTCCCCTAGATGTGGCTGGACAGACTTGGCAACTCACCTGTGTCAGTATGGGTAATCCCCACGCCATTACGTTTGTTGAGAATGTCGCTGCTATCCCTCTGGCTGAATTGGGGCCGCAGTTTGAACATCACTCCTTGTTTCCGCAACGCACGAACACCGAATTTGTCGAGGTTATCCGACCGGATTATCTCAAGATGCGAGTTTGGGAACGGGGGGCTGGGGCGACCTTGGCCTGTGGAACGGGGGCCTGTGCAACGGTGGTGGCGGGAGTCTTAACTCAACGGGCTTTACCTCAAGCAACGGTTGAACTGCCGGGCGGGTGTCTGGATATTGATTGGCAGCAAACAACACAAACGATTTATATGACGGGGCCGGCTAACCATGTGTTTGATGGGGTTACTGATTTAGAGGACTAGGGAGTATTAGCAATAATGTGTAAATCTACCGTTGCCAATTTCCCCATAAGTTTCTGACTAACTGAGCCACGTAATAGGGTTTGCCAACGACTACGGCGACTTTCACCAATGACAATTTGTGTGATATGTTTTTCTTGCACAACTTGGGCAATCGTCCCGACAATATCAACTGATTCAATGCGAATAAATTCTCCTGGCAATTCTTGACACAATCGTTCACAGGTTTCGATATATAAGGATTCAGATTTTGATAGGAAGCGATTAGGGTCTGCAACGAATAATACATATAATCGCGCATTCATATAATGAGCAATTCGTCCCCCCCGACGCAATAATTGAACAGAATTAGGATAAGTCGAAATACAGACTAAAACTCGCTCTTGAATATTGCAATAGTCCTGCTGCATTTCTCTCACATCTTCTTCGACACTATCGGCAATCTCACGTAACGAAAGCTCTCGGAGTAAAGTCAACGTTTGACGTTGGAAGAAGTTTTGTAGGGCCTGATCAATTTTTTCTGGGGCGTAAATTTTCCCTTCCTTTAAGCGTTGTTGTAAGGTTTCTGGCGTGACATCAACTACCACCACTTCATCGGCCTCATCCAATAAGCGATCTGGAACGCGCTCGCGCACGACTACGCCGGAGATTTTGAACACCACATCATTGAGACTTTCTAAATGTTGAATATTAACAGTGGAGTACACATCAATCCCGGCTTGTAAAATCACCTCAACATCTTGATAGCGCTTTTCCCGTTCAGAACCCGGAACATTGGTATGGGCTAGTTCATCAATTAAGGCAAGTTGGGGGTTGCGTTCAATAATCGCCTCCACATCCATTTCTGTAAACGTTTTCCCTTGCCAACTCAATACTTTGCGGGGAATTAGCTCCAGGCCAGTAGCTCGTTCTTGAGTTTCCTGGCGACCATGGGTTTCTAACAAGCCAATCACCACATCTAAGCCTTCTTGTTTGAGCCGCCGCCCTTCTTCTAACATCCGGTAGGTTTTGCCAACGCCGGGACACATCCCAATAAAAATCTTATGTTTGCCGCGTCGAGATATGCCGAGATAATTATTAGCTGACTCTGTTTGTGATTTTATAACACCAAGATTCTCCATCAGTTAAACCTAAAGTTGATCCAAGGCAAGATTAAGTTGCAGAACATTGACACCTGGTTCACCAAAAATACCTAAAAATCGTCCGTCTGTATGTTTTTCAATTAAAGTGTTTAGTTGATCGGAAGAGAGGTTTCGGGCCTGGGCCACACGATTTACCTGGGCCTGGGCAGCGGCGATAGAAATATGGGGGTCTAACCCAGAACCGGAACTATAGACTAAATCGGCGGTGGGTTTAACTCCGGCTTTTTGGAAACGATCAATCTCCGGTTTAATCCGCTTTAATAATTCAGGATTGCTCGGTGCTAAATTACTGGCCCCTGATACACCTGTGGGATTTGCCTCTTTGTTTTCACTATAATTCACCACGCTGGGTCGTCCCCAAAAATACCGCTCTGAAGTAAATGATTGTCCAATTAAAGCTGAACCGATGACTTGTTGACTTGAGTTAGTGAGCAGACTGCCATTGGCCTGGAAGGGAAATCCAACTTGGGCAATGACTAAAATTACTAAAGGGTAAATTAAAGCAGTTAGAACCCATAGAACAATAGAACTGCGAATTGCAATGACTAAATCACGCATAACATTGAACCCTCAAAAGGAGGAATAGAGCATCCAAAAATAGAAAAGTAATTAACATCAGATCATCCTTAAAAACGTTCCGGTTCGATAATCACCATCATTAAATAAATTCCCAGGCCCACAACTAGAACTAATAATCCTCCGATGGCATAGGCATTTCTCCGTTCTAATCCTGTTTGAGTGGCAGCATAAACTCCCTCGGCTAACAGTAATTGCAGCAACAATAGAGTGAAAATTGTCAGAAATCGGTTCCGGCCTTTCGGAGAAAGATCAGGCAGATTGAGGGAGTTGAGTCGTGGCCAACTCTTGATCCTTAAATTTGCATCAGAATGCTTTAACATGATTTACCTCAATATCTTAAACAATACCAACGTTGCCAATCAAAACATCAATAACTTTAATGGCAATAAACGGCGCAATAATTCCCCCCAGGCCATAGATCAAAATATTTCGCTGTAACAGTTGATTGGCAGTTAAGGGGCGAAAATTAACTCCTTTCAAGGCCAGCGGAATTAAGGCCGGAATAATCAAGGCATTATAAATCAGAGCCGACAAGACGGCAGATTCAGGACTTTTTAAACCCATAATGTTCAACGCGCCAATCCCGACAGCAGCAAACATGGCCGGAATAATCGCAAAATACTTAGCAATGTCATTGGCGAGTGAAAAGGTGGTTAATGCGCCTCTTGTAATCAATAATTGTTTGCCAATCGTGATTAAATCAATCAGCTTAGTGGGGTCAGAATCTAAATCCACCATGTTGGCGGCTTCTTTGGCGGCTTGAGTTCCCGAGTTCATCGCTAATCCGACATTGGCCTGGGCTAAAGCCGGAGCATCATTGGTTCCATCCCCGGTCATGGCCACTAGTTTGCCCGCGGCTTGTTCCTGTTGAATCACCCGAATTTTATCTTCCGGTGTCGCCTCGGCAATAAAGTCATCGACCCCCGCTTCTTGGGCAATGTATTGAGCCGTAATCCGGTTATCGCCTGTGAGCATGACGGTTTTGACTCCCATCCGCCGCAATTGGGCAAAGCGTTCTCGAATGCCTGGCTTAATCATATCCTTGAGGTAAATCACCCCATAAATGTCTTGATCCTGGCAGACGGCCAAGGGCGTTCCCCCTTGACGGGAAATGGTTTCAAAAGCGGTTTCCACATCTGCCGTGGCCTGCCCTCCCCGTGAACGAACAAAGCCCCGAATCGCATCCACGGCCCCTTTACGAAATTCTGTGCCTTGGGGTAAATCGGTGCCACTCATCCGGGTGCGAGCAGAAAATTCAACCCCGGTGGCCGTTTCTAAAGGGAAGTCAACCTTAGCACCCAACTGTTCAGCCAGACGGACAATAGATTTCCCTTCAGGAGTGGTGTCAAACAGACTGGCAGCTAGGGCAACTTTGGCCACGGTTTCTAACGTATGACCATTGACCGTAATAAAAGATTCAGCCAAGCGATTCCCAAGGGTGATAGTTCCGGTTTTATCCAAGACCAGGGTATTGATGTCGCCACAGGCCTCGACCGCTCGCCCCGAAGTTGCCACGACATTAAACTGGGCGACTCGATCCATCCCGGCAATGCCAATCGCACTCAACAGGCCCCCAATCGTGGTTGGAATTAGAGCTACCAAAAGAGCAATCAACGTGGCAACACTGACGGGATTATGAATGTAATTGGCGGGGGGCGGTAATGTGGCAACCACAATCAGAAATACTAGAGTTAAGACAGCCAATAACACCGTCAAGGCAATTTCATTGGGGGTTTTACTCCGTTCTGCACCTTCGACTAGGGCAATCATCCGGTCAATAAAGCCTTGGCCCGGATCAACCGTAATCCCAATCAATAGCTCATCGGAAATCACCCGCGTTCCCCCTGTCACCGAACTGGCCACATCCGATCCAGGTTCTTTTAAGACTGGGGCCGACTCGCCCGTAATGGCCGATTCATCCACGGCCGCCACCCCCGCCACCACTTCACCATCCATCGGGATCATTTCACCCGCCACAACCTTAATCCGATCTCCTTTGCGTAAGGAACTGGAATTCACAGCAACAAAACTACCATCAGGATTTTGCTTTTGGGTAGTGGTATCAGAACGAGTGGATCGTAAGGCATCGGCCTGGGCTTTCCCGCGTCCTTCCGCAACAGCTTCGGCAAAATTGGCAAAGAGAACGGTCGCTAACAGAATGAAACAAATTAAGCCATTAAAAATATGAGCACGAGTATTGGTAGCTGCCCCAAACAGGCCTGGATTAAGAGTTAATAAAAACGTAATCACTGTCCCAACCCACACCAGAAACATGACCGGATTTTTAATGGCCATGCGTGGATCAAGCTTTAAGACTGCGTCCCAGGCCGCGCGTTGATAAAGACCCGATAGATTCGCTTTGGGAGTATGACGACGAGATGAACGAGGGCCTCCCGGTTGAGGTTTGATTATCTTCATAAATTTAGTTCGCCAACATCGCATTCATGTGAGTACAAATTCGATCCAGTTCGCCAATGGCTTCCAGTTCAAAAACTTCATCAAGGGTAAGCTGATCTGCCTTCTTTTTCTCTAAAAGAGTTTCCAGTTGGATTTCATGGATAAAGGCCGAGGGTTTAGGAACAGTTGTAATCATTTTGACCTCACAAATTAGAACGAAACGATTCACTAAGACTTAACCACTACTCAATCGAACAATTTCAAAAGCTTCGGCAATTGGCCCCAAGGCAAGCACAGGTAAAAAGGTTAAAGCTCCCAAAATTAAGATGGAGCCACCCGTGACTGCGGTAAACAAAACCGTATCCGTTCGCAGCGTGCCAATGGTTTCGGGAACAGGTTGCTTTTGGGACAGACTTTCCGCTAAGAAAACTAGGGCCAGAATTGGAACATATCGCCCAGCCAAGAGGGAAAATGTCGTGCTCAAATTCCACCAAAGCGTATTATCCCCCAGGCCCTCAAACCCAGAACCATTATTAGCCGCCGCCGATGCATATTCATAAATCACCTGGGAAATGCCATGAAAGCCGGGGTTACTAATGCCTGCTAACTGTTCAGGAAAAGCCAAGGTGATCGCGGCTGGAATTAGAATCGCAATCGGATGAATCAGTAAAATCACGCTGGCTAGGACAATTTCCTGTTTTTCAATTTTCCGGCCGAGAAACTCTGGGGTGCGCCCAACCATTAAACCTGTCAGAAACACTGTCAAAATTAGAAATACAAATAGATAGGCCGTTCCCGTGCCTTGCCCGCCCCAAATAATTTGCAAAAACATATCCGAAAGGGTCGAAAATCCCCCCGGTGGCATTAAGGAGTCGTGCATCCCATTCACCGCCCCACACATTGTCCCAGTCGTAGCCACAGCCCAAAGTGCCGTTAAAGCCCAACCAAACCGAACTTCTTTGCCTTCTAAGTTGGCCGCAGATTCCCCTAAAAGCTTATTCACAAGGGGATTCCCTTCCGCCTCACCAATCGCTGTAATGGCAATCAGGAGGCCGAAAATCATAAAGACCAACCCAAATAACAACCAGCCTTGCTTAGGATTGCCAGCCATAACCCCATAGGTAATCACCAGGCCCATGGGAATCACCAACATGATCACGGTTTCGAGAAGATTGGTGAAATTATTGGGATTTTCAAAGGGATGGGCTGAGTTGATGCCAAAAAAGCCACCACCGTTTTCCCCCAGTTGTTTAATAATTTCAAAATGAGCCACCGGCCCACGGGCAATAAATTGGGTTGCACCTTCTAAGGTTGTAACTTCTGCTGGGCCAGCTAGGGTTTCGGGAACTCCGGCAATGACTAAAACAATCGCCCCGATTACGGAAATGGGTAATAGAATCCGGGTAATCGCTAAAACAAGATCCTGATAAAAATTGCCCAATGGTTGTCCCGTTAGGCCCCGAATAAAGGCAATGGCCACCGCAATTCCAGTCGCCGCTGAGGTAAACATAAGATAGCCTAAACCTCCGGCCTGGGTGAGGTAACTGTAGGTGGTTTCGCCAGAGTAATGCTGTTGATTGGTATTGGTGACAAAAGAGACGGCGGTGTGGACAGCTAAATCCCAACTTGGCGCGCTTAAACCCCTGGGATTGAGGGGTAAAAATCCTTGGGCGAGTTGCAGGCCAAAGACAAATACACCCATGACTAAATTACTCAACAGTAAAGCCCGAATGTATTGTCCGGCTGTCATTGAAATCTGGGGATTGATGCCACTGCCTCGAAATAAAACTCGTTCTAGGGGCAAACAAATCCGGGCTAACTTTGTCCGTTCCCCCATAAATACGGCTGCCATATAGGTTCCGAAGGGTGAAGCCACAAGAGCAAGAATCCCTAAAATCAAAATAATTTGGAGAAAACCAAGCAGCATAATCTTCTTAACCGTAATTTCAAGGACGAGAATCAATATTAAGAATCAAGGATGGTAGGGCCTGGAGAGCATCTGGCGGAGAAAACCCTTGACTTTGATCGGCATGATTGGCAAGCACCCGTAAAAAATAACCGTTGGTTGGAGCCTCACCCTCCCGCTCCTGAAGAGGTTGGGTATTTCATTGGGCTTTACTAGCTTCAATCTAGCTGGAAACACTGCAAAAATTTACGGAAAACCTGAGTTAAAGGTGAATTTATAGCTCTGGGTTTAATTTGTGTTTAGGGGGCGTTGAGGCGACCAGTCTGAAACCTATACCCAATGATATAGATCATCAATCGGGAAATAAATTGGTAGCAGTACCTTGTCACTAAGGCAAGATAGAAAGATCAGGATTATTGAACAGACTAGGACATGGCACTCATTAAGCGCATCTATTGGCTGATTGGCTTTTTATTTCTGATGATTATCGCACTGGAATTTAGTACACCACCCCCCTATGTGTTCGGCTATCTCTATATCAGTGTGGTTCTTCTGGGGAGTACTCAACTCAGCCGAGGGGAAACGGTGATCATCACAGGCCTAAGTATTGCCTTAACGCTTTTGAACTTAGTTGTCCCAGGCCTGGAGCAAATTAACAGTATTACCCTTGGAAATCGGTTGTTGGTGGCTTTGGCTTTAGTGGTGACTGGAATTTTAGGACGACAGCTACAGGCCTATAAATTAACCTTGATCAAACAACAGGCGCAATTAGAAAATCAGGCACAACTAGCCCGGATCCGTCAGGATTTTGTTTCGACTTTAACCCATGACTTAAAAACTCCCTTAATGGGTGCGATTGAAACTCTAAAAGCAATGGAGTTAAGTCATTTTGGCCCGATCACACCCCCCCAGAAAAATGCAATTAGCATTATGATCCGCAGCCACGAAACAACCTTAACTCTGGTGCAGACAATGTTAGAGGTCTATGGCAATGACATTAGGGGTTTAGAATTGCAGCTAAAACCAGTTAATTTAATTACTCTGATCGAGGATGTGATAACCAAACTGACCCAACTTGCCACATCTCGCAATGTTTATCTACGTCTGAGTCAACGCGGATCAGAATTTCGCTCAAACTGTTGGGCCATTGCAGATCCGATCCAACTAGAGCGGGTGTTCATGAATTTGATTGCCAATGGTGTTAAATACTCACAGCGGGGCGGCAAAGTGGAAGTTAAAATAGGCCTCAAACAGGGTTATTATCAAATCAGTGTTCAGGATCAGGGATTAGGTATTAGTCCCGATGAACTTCCCTTTTTGTTTGAACAGTTTTATCAAGGACATCACCATCGCCAGGCCAAGGGAACGGGTTTAGGTCTTTATCTCAGTCGCCAAATTGTCACAGCCCATGGCGGTAAACTCTGGGCCGATCCCCTGCCAACTGGCGCAAGATTTAACTTTACACTGCCGGCCTACCTGGGCAAATTCCCCACAGCAACTTTAGAGCAGCCCTCGATGAAACCCTATGACTAAGACAACCCCAATCAAAATCTTATTAGTGGAAGATGATGAGCTATTTCGCTTAGGTTTAACAACCCGTTTGCAACAAGAACCCAATTTACAAGTCATGGCCCAGGCCGAGGATGGTGAAACAGCCTTAGATATTTTGCGCTGCCAAGTTGTGGATGTGGTGATTTTAGATGTGGGTTTACCCGGCCTGGGGGGCTTAGAAACCTGCCACCAAATCAAACAAAATTATCCAAAATTGCCTGTTTTAATTCTTACCTCCCATAGCAGCCAAAATCTAATTACAGATTTAATCAAAAAACAGGCCCAAGGGTATTGCCTAAAAGGAGGAGCCAGTGAACATTTAGTCTTGGCAATTCAGTCAGTAGTTGCTGGTGCTTCATGGTGGGATGCCCAGGCCACGGAAAACATTCAATCTACTTATGAAATGCTGCCAAAAACTCTTGAAATCAATGCTGATTTGCCTCTAACTAAACGAGAAAAGGAAATTCTGTCACTGATTACTACAGGTAAGAGTAATATCGAAATTGGGCAAGAGTTATATATTGCGCCGGGGACAGTCCGCGTCCATGTTCATGCCATTTTGCATAAGCTCGGGATGCGGGATCGGACTCAGGCGGCGATTTGGGCCATGCAACAGGGGTTAGATATTCCATCTGACCGTAACTGAAATCTTTAGTCTAGACTTTAAAACTGTAAAGCCCTATTAACGCCTGAGTTAATTTAATGGCATAATCCACTGAGCTAACTGATTGTGAGTTTTAACCACTACATATCCCTCACCTAAATCATCATTTTTCAAATGTTCCTAAGATAACGACAACTATATAAATATTTGTTGGTTAACTCTATGTATTTTCTAGAGATTTGATTGCATTTGATATCGCTGCCAAAGCTCTTGATACAGGCCTGGGGTTTGAATCAGTTCTGAATGAGTTCCAAATTGAACAATTGTGCCCCGATTCATCACTAAAATCCGCTGGGCTAGGGCGGCGGCTGAAAGCTGGTGGGTAATGAAAATAATCGTTTGCTGAATGGGTTTACTTTGGAGATTTTGAAGAATCTGGGTTGCAGTCTGATTATCCACACTCGCCAAGGCATCATCCAAAATTAAAATTGGCGCATCTAATAACAAAGCCCTAGCTAGAGCGGTACGTTGGCGTTGCCCCCCTGATAAGGTGATCCCCCGTTCTCCTACCACCGTCTGATATTCTTCGGGAAAGTTGAGGATTTCATGGTGGATTTGGGCCGTTTGGGCAGCAGTTTCAATCTCGGGAAGCTCGGCCTGGGGATTGCCATAGCGAATATTGTTTTTGAGACTTGTACTAAATAAGAAACTATCCTGAGGTACATAGGACATACAGGCTCGCAAATCCCTAACCCGAATTTGGGTAATATCCATCCCATCTAAGAAAATTTGCCCTGCACCAACATCCAACAACCGGGGAAGCGCATTCGCCAGGGTTGATTTACCAGACCCAATTGGCCCAACAATGGCGACCGTTTCCCCTGGTTCAATGCGAAAATTAACGTCCTCTAGGGCTGGGCGCGGGGCCTGGGGATAGGTGTAGTTGAGATGTTTAACCTCAATTTTGCCCTGAACTTTTTTTGAGGTTAAGGGAATAGCAGTTGGATCATCTTGAATTTGGGGATCCACCGCCAAGATCGCCTCAATTCGATCAATACTCACTTCACCCCGCTGATAGGCTGTAATGGTAAACCCCAATAAGGCAGTCGGAAAAATCAACCGTTCAATGTAGAGCAACAGGGCAACAAAATCCCCCACTTGAATCGTATTGGCCGCAATCATCCGGCTGCCGAACCAGAGGAGAATCAACAGGCTTAAACTGACCATTCCCCCCAGCATCGGAAAAATCACGTTCCGGGTTTTGGCCAGGTTTAAGTTAGCGGCTAACAGGTCTTGATTCAGACGGCTAAATTGCTGCCGTTCATTGTCTTCTTGGGCATAGATCTTGATAACGGCCATGCCACTCATATCTTCTTGAATTAAATCGCTCAGGTCTGCTAAAGCTTCCTGGGTTTCCAGTTGTTCCAGGCGCATTTGGTTACTAAAGCCCATGACAATGAGTAACACTAACGGATAGACCGAAATCGCCCCTAAACTTAGGCCAGGGTGAATCGCTAACATCACAGGTAAGGTCAAGGCATAGGCAAAAATGGTATTGACAAAACTGAGAACGGCAAAGCCCACTAAGCGGCGAATATTATCCACATCACTGGTGGAACGACTAATTAAATCTCCAGCCGAGTTACGGGCAAAGTAGGCCGGATCCATCTTCAGAAGATGTTCAAAAATCTGTTGTTTGAGGTCAAATTCCACTTGACGGCCTGTGCCAAACAGCCAAATCCGCGAGGCCATCCGAATAAACCACATGATCGAGGCCATCCCCAGGAGGGCAAACACATAAAACAGAACTCGTCGATACTCAAACTGATCTTGGAGTTCATCAATGGCCTGGCCAATCAGCAGCGGTAAATAGGTGCCTACGATGTTGACCACCAGCAGGGCCAGAATTCCCCCCAAGGTAACGCGCCAATGGGGCCGCAGATAGGTAAGAAGTTTTTGGAAACTGGACTGTTTACGGGGTGCAGAATATTTCATGGGTGCTGGCCCTCCCTCTCCCCATTCTAAGATGATTGGCCAGGGGGAACTTGGGTTCAGGGGCTTGTTAGGGAGTGGCGACAATGAGGATAAATTCCTATGTCTGGCCCAGCCCAAAAGATGATGCAAAGTTATTGAATGGCAGTCCAAAGGGACTATTTCCAGGCCGGAAACGTTTTTTTGGAAGTTTTGATGGCGAACCGATTTTGACTGCACCTAAGCTAGCCCAGAGAATATCAGCCTGGAGCAATATCCCTATCCCTGCAAGCTCATCTCCCAAAAACTGGGGATTTAACCGAGGTAACTTTGGCGAGAAATATGCTTTTCAAAGGTGGCCTGGGTTTGCTGCAAGAGTTGCTCACGACTATCGGGAGAGTTCTTGAGGGAAGGAACTAAATTCCGGGCCTGGAGTGCCATGTGAAGTTGAAGGTGAGCAACGTAATCACTCAAATCTTCCCGAAGGCTGGAAGCTGAGGCGGAAGTGTGGGACTGCAACGTGTTCTCCTTGATTAACACTCGACAAAAAAACCAAATTAACCAACGGCAGGTGGGGTATGAAACTTGGTTTAACGGTGTTGGCGTAGTTGCCATATTAGAAGTTAACACTTGCGGCCCTCAGATCTAAATTTCGCAATCATCTGTAACGTCAGCTTCACAGCTAGGATTTTGCCGAGGGGGCTCAACTTACAGAAATACGATCTCCAAACCCCCTATGATGGGACAGACCTTTTGGCTGGTGTTCTGCGTCCATGACTCGTTTTCCGGTAACGTCTGATCTATCTGATCTTGGGCAACCTGCTCCCATTTCCCCAGAGGAATCCCAGGCTGATTTACCCCAGGCCCAGGATGTTCCCAGAGGTCAGCAGCGATTGATTCGGCGGGTACTCACTCCAGCTTTGCGATGGTGGCTCCAAACCCAAGTAGAAGCAGTTACAGAGTTAGAAATAGATTTACAGGCCAAGGATCAACAGGTTTTGACAGGCTATTTACCCTTAGTGCGAGTGTTGGCTGTGGGGGTAATTTTCCAAGGACTTTGTTTAACCCAGGCCCGACTTCAGGCGGAAAATATTCGCGTCAATCTGGGACAAGTCTTGCGGGGTAAACCCTTAAAGCTTCTAGAACCGATCCAGGCCTGGGGCGAGCTCCACCTGACCTCCGCCGATTTGCAACAATCCTTGGACTCAGACCTGATGCGTTCAGCTTTGCGGGATTTAGTCGTTATTTTCTCTCAAGAATTAGATCAGCCCTTACCCACCGCATTAGCCACCCTCCACGTTGCGGAAGCTACAGTCAATTTTAGTCATGGGGCCTTAGACTGCACCTTAAATTTGCTGGGAGAACAGCCCTTCACCATCAGCTTTGCCTCAGAAATTGGTTTGGCAGGCCCCCAATGTTTAGAGTTTCGGCAACTGCGGGCCTTTGGCTTAGAACCCCAAACCATTCAGATTAATCTGGGGGAGAATGTGCATCTGGAGACTCTACGCTTAACTCCCGAAAAACTGATCTGCGAGGGTGGGCTAACGGTTTTCCCCTAATCACCTGGGCGATTAAGCAATACTCTGGCGTTTGCGACTTTCTTTGGGGGAAGGGGCAACCTGCTTTAGGCCGGCTTTAATCAGTTCTCGTTCTAATAGGGCAAAAAAACGGGCCCGATCTGCGCTGCGAACCACCGCTTGATTATGGGCTTCAGCCAGGGCAACGGGATAGCCATAGCCTTTTATCACTTGGGCGATCGTTAGACTGAGAGCCTGGGTTAGCAGTGTTTGATCCTCGGCGACCCAACGGGGAAACTCCACCCGCACGACTTCTGACCCCACATGGAAATAGCAAAAGAAAATCCGCTGCTGGCCATAGTCCACTAAAATGCGGGCGCGACTTTGCCAGAGGGGGCCGCGCTGCCCCGAAGATAGTTGGGTTGACCACAGGCCAGGATCCTGAAGTCCCGTAAAAATTTGGCAGGGGGGGCGGGTTGGGGCGGGGCAATGGTCTTGACAGCGGGGTAGAGGATAGGGGCAGGCCTGGAGGCGGAGGTAATTGAGGGTTTCACTACTGCGGCAAGCACTTAGGTAGCCAACAATGGGGATTTTGGCAGTTTCAAGCCGGCCCCAGGCCTGGAGAATTGGCTCTAGCAACACCTGCCGGGCCATAGTCGGTAAAGTTTCCCAGGCCCAATGAATCAACGAACCATCCAGCATCAGCACTGTGGGCACATTGACCGGCTTCTCCAACGCTAATTCCACCAATTGCAAAATTTCTAACTGCGTGCGTTTGTGGCGCATCCATTCTTCCGGTGTAATTCCCCAGGCCTGGGCGGCATAAACCTCAGCTTGGGTATAGAACACCTCAGCCACGCTATCCAACAAGGGATAAATATTGCTGCCATAATCCAAACGCACTCGCCCCACATTGATTAGATAACAAAAAGCAATTTCGTGATGACTCGGGGCAATTTGGGAGCCATCCGTAGCCATAACCCGATGTTGAACTGGGGCTGGGGGAATCGTAACTCTCTCAGTCAGGGGCGTTGCTGGCCAGGCCGGGGTAAACCGCAATTGGTTCTCATGGGCTGCCAGGCACTCGCTAAATTCTGTGTCTTGGCCCTGGGCCTGGGCGAGATAATGACCAGCCAGGTGTAATTTTGCGGCCCGACCCTGGGCTTCCTGGTAAAAATGCTGCCCTAGGGCGGTGATTTGCTGGGCCACTTGATTGAGGTTCAACATCTTCATCCTCCTCAGAAACATCTCCAAGCCAAACCATCAACATTGAGCCATGACCCCGCCGGGCCTGGAATATTCTCCAATCATAAGGACTCTAACCCAACTCAAGCCTGAGAATACTTGGCAGCCACTGATCTATTTCTTTGAATCAGCCCCGTCATTTGTAAACTAGAAGCAGTATTAAAAATTGATTCATGCCATTATGCGAGTTTATGTGTTGCTGTTTAATCCGGGCACTGAAAATGAAGGAATTCACTCCTTACAAATGGGAGATCGGAACCTGATTCTGATGTTTGCCGATGAAGATGATGCCACCCGCTATGCCCTGCTCCTGGAAGCGCAAGATTTTCTCACCCCCAGTATTGTGGGTGTAGATGAGCGGGAAATTGAAGAATTCTGCCAGGCCGCAGACTATGATTGCCAAGTCGTTCCGGCTGGATTTATGCCGACCAATGATGCCGAACGCCTATTCCTCAGCCCTCCAGAGCGGAATGTGGCAGAAACCGACTGGGAAACGGAGCAAAGTCACGATCATGATCCAGAACTCTCTGACTACGAAACCTTGGAAGTTGAAAATCCCGAACTCGATGCCCTCCGCCGCCGTCTTGAGAAATTGCTCTAAACCAAGCCTAAATTTTTTTGATTATTAAGTTTTGCCAGGCCCCAGTCATGCTCACCCTTCCCCCTGAATTAAAAACCCGTCTGGCGGCTCCCCTGATGATTGGATCATTGCCGGTCTATAGTCGTGTTTTGCAATCCCCCCTCTCTGGAGTCACTGACCTAGTTTTCCGGCGACTAGTCCGGCGATATGCCCCAGAATCCATGCTCTACACGGAAATGGTCAATGCCACCGGCCTGCACTATGTCAAAGACTTGCCCCAGATCATGGAAGTAGAAGCCCAAGAACGCCCCATCAGTATTCAGTTATTTGACTGTCGCCCCGATTTCTTGGCAGAAGCGGCGGAAAAAGCCGTTGCCGAAGGAGCCGATACGGTGGACATCAATATGGGCTGTCCGGTGAATAAAATTACCAAGAATGGCGGTGGTTCCTCTCTCCTGCGACAACCTGAGGTGGCGGCGGCCATTGTCCGGGCGGTAGTGGCGGCCGTAGATGTCCCGGTTACGGTCAAAACTCGGATTGGTTGGACGGATCAAGAAATTAACATCCTCGACTTTGCCCAACAGATGCAGGATGCTGGAGCCGCGATGATTACGGTTCACGGTCGTACCCGCGCCCAAGGCTACAATGGCCCCGCCCGGTGGGAGTGGATCCGGAAAGTTAAGGAAAAACTGACGATTCCCGTCATTGCCAATGGGGATATTTTCTCGGTTGAAGCCGCAGTTCAATGCCTCCTGGAAACAAGGGCCGATGGGGTCATGTGCTCGCGGGGAACCTTGGGCTATCCCTTCCTAGTTGGAGAAATTGACCATTTTCTCAAAACCGGACAACTCAAACCAGCCCCCACTGCCACTGAACGCCTCCAGTGCGCCCGGGATCATCTGATTGCCCTCTGGGAATATAAAGGCCTCAGTGGCATTCGTCAGGCCCGCAAGCATCTTACCTGGTATGCCAAAGGATTTGCGGGAGCGGCAGATTTACGAGGTGAACTGTGTTTAATTGAAACCGTAGAACAAGGCACCTCCCTCTTAGACCAGGCCATGGAACGACTAGCAATGGTGTAGGGGAACCCAGGCTAATTTTGAGATTACCTAAACTTTTCGGAGCAAATAAAATCGTTATAATTTGTTCAAAATCTACAACTTCTGTAACCAAACCTCCAAATCTGCCACCTTTTCAAACCCTAAGAGAGCCTCCGCCAACTCCTCTAGCCTCACTAACGTTAATCCTTCCACCTGGCTCAGTATCCCAACGGGTAAAACTCCAAATTTCCGAGTCAGGAGCCGCAACACCAAAGACTGGGCCTCTAATTGCAATCCTCGCTGCTGACCAATAAGTTCTCCTTCTTGCCGTCCTTCATCCTTGACCTCTTGATAAAAGCGGCTTTTCTGTAATTCGCTGGCTGTAAAACCTAGCATCGCTTCAATCTCCTGCCGACTTAATTGGGTGAACTTACAAACCATAATTGTTGTCACCAAATCTATTATGGCTTACCTCTTGGGAGTAGAGTCCTCGGCTTTCGTCAAAATAGTTCTAGCAATTTGCGGTGCATTTGTTTCGCTTGCAATCGTTAACTGCATTAGCCCCAACTCTGGAGATAAATTCTCTGGCTCTCCTAACTGATTAATAAAAATCCGGTGAACCTTGCCACTGTCTAATAATTCGGCATAGAGATTTAATTCTGATTGTTCCGTGTTGCGATTTGGATTGGTGAAGTTTCGGATGTCCCGACCAATTCCAGACGGGTTTGTATTGAAGCAAATCCGAGTAGTAAAACGGGCATCGGGATACTATGCGATGTTGTCTTTGCAGTCGGATGTTGAAGTACCTCAGCCACAACCGCATG
>NZ_JAVMIP010000018.1 GCF_031729055.1 Pseudocalidococcus azoricus BACA0444
ATCTTACTTGACAATAGATAAGTTTAATTATAGCTCACTTATTAATGGGTATTGCCATATTGGGTGTGGTAACGCTGAAGAATGATTTCCCCATCTTGGTATTCAGCGGGAGTTAACCCAGTTTTGTGGGGTTCCCATTGGGAGATGACCCAGACCCAAGCCTGCGGCTCGATGGCCAATAGGGTTACTCATCCGCCGCTCATATTGGAAGAGTAGGCCTGGGGACAGCGTTGATAGGTTTGTAACCGAGATGCAGAGAGGACATAAGCCATGACTATCTAGCCTCTTAATTTCCGTCCCGACCAGACCACTCGCCCCAGGATGGCAAAATCATCCGGGTCAATTTGCTCAGAAATCGGAAACGGGGGATAGGCACTGTTATCACTGGCAATCAAGAGGGTTTTACCTGGCTGTGGGAGTAACCGCTTCACCATCAAGAGAGCATTACAGCGAATCAGATAAATTCCCTCTTGCAAGGGGTCGGGGAGCTTATGGGTAAAGAGTACGGTATCGCCATTATTGAGGGTGGGTTCCATCGAATCACCTCGCACTGTCAGTAATCCGGCATCCTGGGGATTGACGTTCAACTCTTGCTCAATCCAATCCAAGTCTAGGTTAAGCGCATCAACCGCGGTTTCCGCCTCCAAGAATGTACCCGTCCCCGCCGCTGCTTCTAAGTCATACCGAGGAATCGCCACCGTTGGGCGTTGTGGGTAACGTCCCATCAGGAGCCAGGTTGGGTCAGCCTCAAAGGTTTGGCACACACGGGCTAACAGTTCAGCATCGGGGAGACGTTCTTCTTTTTCATACCGCACCAGAGTACGTGCCCCAATCCCTAATAGCTCGGCAAAGGTTTGACGGCTTCGCTTTCCCCGTAACTGTACTAAACGTTCCCCAATTCCACACGAAAGACGCTGATTATGATGATTCATTTTTAATATCATGCCCGAATGGGCGTAATCTAACATAAAACCTATGAGATGTTGAAGGGATGGAACGGAGTCGCCCCATGAACAACAACCCATCTCAAACGCTGACTGCCCAACGGACTAGCTTAGAACAGCAGTATGGTCGCTTCCTAATTTCTGCCCAGTTTGGCCAGAGATGGCAGCAGATGAGTCTGTCACAGCAGACAGAGGTGTTGGCCTATTGTGAACAAATTATTGGCCAGCCTGAAGCCTTGAGATTATCCCCTCTATCCCCTGAAGTTGTCTTAGAAGTCAGTTTAGGTCGGGTTTGGGCCGTGCGGGTCAGTCGTGGATCCGAATTTGCGGCCTATCAATTTGCGAGATGGGCCACAAGGGTATCAGCCTTAGTCGCGGTTCAGCAGACTGAACTGGGTTGGGTTGTGCGGTGTTGGGGGCTAAACCCGTTGGTTTGGCGACAAATCCTCGATGCCCAAGCTGGATGAAGGACTGTCATCAATGACAGTTGAATTTGGCAGTCGAGTCGAGATAAGTGACCTGACCACTACCCAAACAGCCCCCTCACTCCACTGGGACTGATGTTAGTAATAAGGTCGTCAATTGCAGTTCAAGTATCTGGAATCTCTAAATACTTGATATGTTGCAGAAGTGTTAAAAGTTAGCTTAAAGTACAAAAAAAGGGGCGGAAATCAAGTATTTTTCCCTTGAATAAAAACAGTGAAGTATCATGTCATTATTTACAAACATTGTCAAATCGATTCTCAAACAACTTAGCAGTCACGATTACCCTGTTCTCAACTCTCAACTGTTTTTCAAAATCTGGTTAACCTACGTCATAGACCAAGGTTAAACGAGTATGAGAGCCTTATTTTACCGCTTAAACAAATCAGGAATTGAGATTGATATATCTACCTTTTCAAAAGCAAATAAAACTCGTGAGAATGGCTTACTTCGGTGATTTTATCCCCAACTGATGCAGCAAGTCAAACGGAAAAATGCCCCCTGTAAGCTGATGCCATTTTCCATTGATTCAACCATTATTACCTTAACCAGTAAACTCTTTTGGTTGCGAGGATATCATCCAGTAAAGTTGATCAATGGATTTAATCTGACTCAGAACGTCATGAGTAAATGCATGATTAACTTCGGTCAATAAAATGATGCTAAGTTTACCGATGAAATTCTGACAATAATCCCAGAAAATGCAGTCGCCATCATAGATAGAGGATTTGCTGACTGGAAATTTCTCGATGAACTGAGTCAATTAGAACACTTATTCTTAGTGCGAATTAAAAACAATATGAAAACGGATCTAGACCACAACCGCTATTGAATCATTTGATTTTATGATATTGACAGTGGCATAGAGTTTCGTTTGGCCACTAATCTGCTAGGAATGAGTGATCAAGAGATTAGTGAATTGTATCGGCATCGCTGGGCAATTGAAAATCTATGGAAATTTCTATAGAGCAAAGCTTGTTCGCAGAAGATGAACTTATTTTTAGAGAAAATAATCACGAAGAGTCTTAATGGTGTCACGACACAAATTTATATAATTCTGATTACATATTTAATCTTAGAGTTGATGGATATTCCTTTTTGCTATGGTTGTACATTATTAGATAGATTGCGTTATTCAAAACTTGAATTAAGTCGGCATCACTCGGTCATCCACTGGAGCTTTAATTGGTAGTCAGGAATATTTATTACTTAAAATATAAAATTTTATTGCAGCTTTCAACGTTTCTGATTAAAAATAAATAAATAAATTCAGGCCGGGAATGGTGCGGGATAATGTCCAGAACAGTAGGCCAATGTAAGGTAAACCCAGGCCCCACTGATACCAAACCAAACTTCCTACCAGGCCTGGTAACTGTTGATCTCGCAAGCGGACATCATTAAAGCCAAATTTGAGAAAGTTAATTAAACTCAGATCAAAATAATTTAATCCTGTCCAGCGGCGGCCCCAGAGAATTGGTTCATAACGGTCGCGGAAAAAGGGAAATCTTGGCATGATCGGTAAACGCCCAATCAGTAAGCGAAACTGCCGTTGACTGCCATCTTCCACAAAATAACTAATGGTCATCAGGTCATGATAGCGACCTTGGAGATAGATAATCAGGGTTAAAACCAGGGGAATTGGAACCAGAAAAATGACTAAACAAAGCCATGTTAACCCCGGATTGACCGCCGCCCGCATAATTAAACTTCCCCCCACCAGGCCGAGGCCAATCCCCCCAAAAATCATTACCACTGTTTCCACCAGGCCTGGCAGGATGGGAGTTGGCCGCCAGCGTCTAATCCGATCCACCCCCCAGAAGACCAAGGCAAAATAGGCAATCGCTACTAGACCAACTCCAAAAATTAAGCCAAACCGACTCCCATAGGCCGTAAAGGCTAACAGTAAACTCAAGCCCAACCATTGCCAGAGATAACCCCAATAGGCCGTTAAGGAGAGCACCGGCACAACATTTACCTTGGCCTGGAGTTTGACATAGGTGGCGAGATCAATCACATTCCGACTGAGTAAATCACTGAGGTCAGTAAAGGGTTTTTGGACCCGCTGGGCAAGGACTTGGGTGGTCTGGGATGGTGTAAATCCTAGCTGCTGCAATTGAGATTCGGATAGTTGATTCAAATTCCGTTGCCAAAGGGTGCGGCTGAGTTCTTGCCAGTGGCGGAGTTGGCCCATGAGTTCAATGGCATTGGCATCTTGAATTTGCTCCAACTGGCGGAAGTTACGGACTAGATTACGAATGACGGTTTGATTGTTGCGATAGCTGGGCAGGGTGAAGCTGGCCCCGATTTTGCCGGGAGTTCCTAAAATTTGGGCAGTTTTGGCATCAAACTCAAGGTCAGGAATATTGATTTTGGCCTGGGGACTAAAGCTGGCATCACTGAGATCGAGTTGATTGAGAATGGTAGCGGCCCGTAAATTCATTTTTTCTTGGAGTTGGATCCCCCGAAAACTGATCATCTGGTTAAAGCTGGCCTCAGGAAAAAATATCGATTTCTGCCACTGACTACGATTAAAATTCACGGTTCCGAGCCAGCGGGTTTGACTAAAATCTGCATTGCCTTGCCATTGGGAACGGGAAAAGGTGGCGGACTGCTCAAAAATGACGCGACTAAAATTAGCACTGTCACGAAACTCACTATTACTAAAGTCAACGGATTGCTGCCAGCGGGTTTGGGTAAAGTTGATTTTCCGAAAAAAGATCGTCCCGTGCCAATTACTGGCCTGGTGAAATTGACTCCCACTCCAATTACAGGCCTGGCTGAAGCGACTCCCAGACCAATCGGACTTGCTGAAAAAATCTGTATTCTGCCCTTGGACTTCACCTAGAAAAAAAGTATTTCGCCCCGAAACCAGGCCTTGAAATTGGGTGCGATTTAGATAGATAGCCCCCCGCCATAGGCGCAATTGTAAATCGTCTTCACGGTAGTCTTGACTTAACAGGGATCGGGATAAGCGACTTAATTGAAATAACCGCTGCCGATCTTGATTGAATTGAGTTTGTTCTGCACTGGAAAAATTAGGAGCCAAGGCCTGGCCGGTTAAGGGTAAACGCACTCCCAAGGGGCCAAACTGCCAATCCCCCATAATCACGGCATCACTTAAATCCAGGCCCCAGGCCTTGCCAGAACGTTGGAGTTGAGTCGCTAAAACGGAATAAAATTGATCGCGAAAGGGGGTATTTTCTGGACGTAAATCAATTTGAAATTGTCTGAGATCGATAGTGGGTTTGCCATCTAAAGTGATTGGATTTTGGAGTCGTTGTTGCAGTGTTTCTAGGGTTAGTAATGGATGCTCATCTGCAAGGCCTGGCCTGGTTAAACTAATCCACACCAAAATAACAGTCAAAAGATACCGCAAGATGAGCTTGATATGATTTGTTGGTGAACCTTGCTTAGGGCTGAATCTCATTATCAAGACCATCAAATCCTCTAGGGAGCCAATACTTTGCCAACGCCCCATCTTCTAGGTTTATCTCACAAAAGGCGATGGGGAATGTTTGCTACGATTGTAGAACTCCTGCTGACCTGAATTTCTATGAGTGAGCTAGAATTTCAATCCCAAGTCTTGACTGAGTTGCGGGGCATCAACCAACGTCTTGATCACCTCGAGAATGATTTACAACTCATTAAGGGTGATTTAGCTGCCTCGACCCAGCGGATGGACAAATGGGAGGAACGCTTTTTTCAACTCTCCCGCGATAACCTGATCATTGCCCGAACGGTGATTGTGGCGGCAGCTTCGGTGGTCATCTTTGGGAATTTGCTCCAAAATGCAGATGCCATCATTGGGGCGGTGACTAAGTTACTAGATCGGGCTTAGATTTCGCTGCTACCATCGTTCACATCTGTAAAATTCCCCCCCAGGCCTGGGAAATTCAAAGTCCCTAGGGCATAATGATGGGTAATCTAAGGATAGTTATTGTTCCGGTCTGGGATGGGTTATGGCAAGTTTCTGCACAAATATTACTAAAACGAACTGGTTAACTGGGTGCTGTATCCTGGGTATCTTGGTCAACTTTGCAACCCCAGGCCTGGCTGCCAAACCAGAAGACCTCCAACAACTGAACCGCACAGGTAACTGTCCTAACTGTGATCTGAGCTATGCCAACCTTAATGGCCGGAATTTCAAAGGGGCTGATCTGCAAGGAGCCAATCTAAATGCGGCAACTCTCAGAGGTGCGAATCTGACGGGGGCAAACTTGACCGGAGCAACCCTGACCAATGCGGATTTACGGGGCGCGCGCTTTAGTCGTGCAAATTTAACCAATGCCAGCCTGGCCTGGGCCCGAGTTGAGCGGGTGCGGTTTGATCAGGCCAATCTGACGGGAGCTATGTTGGGGGGCAGTAAACTCGCCGGGGCCTTAGATTTAACGGGCGCAACTCTGCCGAATACGAAGCCAGCCTTCTTTGTTTTACCAACTCGGTCATCTCGATAAGGGGTCAATTCCGCTTTATTTAGCTGCTTGGGTGATCCGCAGTAAATCCGTCAAACTACCGCAGTAGGGAGTTAGGCCTAAACTTTGGGGATTGATGATCCTGTCATAACTGAAGTGTCGATATTGGACACAAAAATAATCCCAGGCCGCCATCTGTAAGCCAAAAACCTTGATCAAAATATTCACTAGCCATAACCGGAGCGGCAGTTGGACGTAAATCCGTTGTCCGCTAAAGTCACACATTTCCGCTAACATTTGTTGAACGGTCAAGGCTGGATTACCCAAAACTAAACGCGGGCCTGGGTTTGTTTCAGGGTGCTGAATCAGATGGGTAATCACCAGGCCAATATCGCGACCGTGGACAAAATGAAAACTGCCATCCACATCAAAATATTTGGCCAACCACAACCATTTGAGCGCGTCCCCCAGGCCCCCCGTAATATGAGAAGTTGGTTTGCCATCGCCGCCCCCCCCAAACACCAAGGTGGGAAAAAGCTCCACAATCCGATCCGCAATCCTTAAGGTTTCCAGTTGGTGCAGGCATTGATATTTGGAGCGAATATAATCGGTACCAATCGTCCCAGCTTCCGGGAGGGGATTGAGTTGCCGATCTAGAACACTTGCAGTAGAAAAGTAAAAGACTTTTTGGCAAACGTCTGGATTTAACGCTTCCATTAAGGCCAAGGTTTGAGTTACATTCACCTGGAAAATTTCCGGGCCACCCCACATCGTTGCCGTCAAAATCGCTATGTTGAAAGTTGGGAGTAAAGCCGCTAGGGGTTCCAGGTTGAGCATATCCCCTTGAATCACCGTAATCCCAGGCCGGGCCGTCAGATCCAGGTTTAATTTGGCCGGATTGCGCACCATGAGAAATAATTCATGATCCGTCTGTTGAATCAAGCTTTCGGAAATATAGTGACCAATGCAGCCGCTCGCCCCAGTAACTAAAATCCGCAAGGGTTAATAGCTCCCCGATTTGACCAAATCAAACAAGTAGGCCACATTTTCTTCGGGGGTTTTTTGGAGCACACCATGACCCAGGTTAAAGATATAGCGAGAATCCCCGGCCTGGCGAATAATATCAGCGACCCGTTCCTTAATCACATCGGGACTGGCAAAGAGGGTCACAGGGTCAAGATTGCCTTGAATGCCAATGTTGGGGCCGAAGCGTTGCCGGACTGGACTAATATCGACTGTCCAATCCAAACTGACAATATCCACCCCACTGGCCGGCATCTTATCGAGAATTGCCCCACTGCCATTGATATAAAGAATCATCGGCACATCGGGATAAACCGCTTTTACCCCCCGGACAACCCGCTGTTGATAGGGCAGCGCAAAATTGGCATAGTCCCGCTGGCTGAGTTGCCCGGCCCAGGAATCAAACAACTGCACCACCTGCGCCCCACAATCAATCTGATAGCAAAGATAGGCAGCAATGGCATCGGCCAGTTTTCCGAGGAATTGATGGAGTAAATCCGGCTCCTGGTAGGCCATGGTTTTAATCACAATGTAGTCTTTGGAACTTTTTCCTTCCACGGCATAGGCAGCAAGCGTCCAAGGGGCCCCGGCAAACCCCAAAACAGTCGCTTTATCCCCAACTTCTTTTCTCAGGGTGGTTAAGATCGGGCGAATGAATGGGCAGGCAACTTCTGGTTCAAGGGGGGTTAAGGCATTGACCTGGGCCTGGCTGCGAATCGGCGGATCAATAATCGGCCCTTTACTTTCAATGATGTCAAAGGGAATCCCCAGGCCGGGTAAGGGGGTTAAAATGTCGGAAAAAAGAATGACCCCATCGGGAGCAAAAGCCCGAAACGGTTGGAGGGAAATATCAATGGCTAACTCGGGAATTTCGGAGCGATCACGAAAAGAGGGGTAACGATCCCGCAAGTCTCGATAGACCTTCATGTACCGACCGGCCTGGCGCATTAACCAAATCGGGGGCCGATCTAGGACTTCCCCTTGAGCGACGCGCAACAAATGCGGGAGTACGGAGGTCGTTGTCCCCACGTTTTTAATTCCTTGAAATTCAGTGCATACTCTAGTCTATGCCAGGCCGGGACTCCTGAAAAGTCTCTTGTCGGTCTGCCAGCGGTCTCTACCCCCTGTATAGTGCTATAGAAGCGCAATCTGGCATTGTGTAACACATTTATGGCAAAACCTGGTATGGCAAAACTTGGCTTTAATCCCCTCCAGTCCCTCACTGCCGCAATCAAAGTATTTGAAAGCAAAAAAATGGCGGTTGTGCTCTTGATGGGTTTTTCCTCTGGATTGCCGTTTTTCTTGACCAGCCGCACTCTCCAGGCCTGGATGACCCAAGCAAACGTAGATTTAACGGCCATTGGCTTGTTTAGTTTGGTCGCGCTGCCCTATTCCCTCAAATTTCTCTGGTCGCCCCTATTAGATCGCTATGTGCCCCCCTTTTTAGGCCGGCGGCGGGGTTGGTTGATGGTGACCCAAATCGGTTTATTACTGGCCATTGCAGCGATGGGGTTCCAAAATCCCGCGGTGGGGCTGCGGCTGTTAGCGGTTAATGCCCTCCTGATTGCGTTTTTCAGTGCCAGCCAAGATATTGCCGTGGATGCCTACCGAACCGACATCTTGGAAGAGTTGGAAATGGGGGCTGGGGCTGGGGTTTATGTTTTAGGCTATCGGATTGCGCTGTTGGTAACGGGGTCGGCGGCTTTAATTTTGGCGGATCAAATGCCTTGGCCCTTGGTTTATCTGTTAATTTCTGGGCTGATGATGGTCGGGATATTAACCACCTTTTGGGGAGAGGAACCGGCCACGGATGTCCCTGCACCCCCCTCTTTGAAAGATGCAATTATTTTGCCCTTTGGGGAGTTTTTTCACCGCTTTGGGGGGGGGAAGGCCCTGATTATTTTGCTCTTTGTCTGTTTCTATCGCTATGGAGATGCTCTGATTGGCAATATGGTGACTCCCTTCTTATTAAAAACTGGGTTTAGCCAAACGGAAATTGGGGCCTGGCAAGGGGGCCTGGGCCTGGTGGCAACCATTGTGGGGGTTTTGGCGGGAGGGGCCATTATTAGTCGGATTGGGATTCATCGGGCATTGTGGATATTAGGCTTTCTCCAGGCCCTCAGTAATCTGACTTATTTTGCCTTGGCCCAGGCCGGACAGAGTTATGGGCTGATGATTTTAGCGATTAATGTGGATAATTTTTGTGGGGGCCTGGGAGTAGCAGCCTTAACAGCCTTTCTGATGAGTTTATGTAATCCCCGTTTTTCGGCGACTCAATATGCCCTCTTGTCCAGTTTATTTGCCGTCAGTCGAGATATTTTTACTGCCCCTGCTGGCCGCTTAGCTGAAATTATGGGTTGGCCAGTGTTTTTTCTATTCACCCTTGCCGCTGCCTTACCCGCCTTGGCCCTGTTGCCCTTTTTTGCCCCCTGGCAGAGCCATGAAGAACCTCCCTTACCCCGGCCTGGTCAATAATTTTGATCTGTTTTCTATTCAATCCGAACCAAAAAAGAACTGATATTCTGATCACTCTGAACTTGGTAACTGAATTCATCCACATTTTGTAGGGCTAGGAAAATGCCCAAACCACCAATCGGACGTTCTTCAATGGGTTCTTCTAAAATAGATTCATCAAAGTTCCGCTCCCGTGGATCATAGGCCAGGCCAGAGTCAATCAAAATAATTTTCAAAAACGTTGGCGCAAGTTCAGCACTGATTTCCAGACCAACGGGGGAGGATTGATTCGCATAACCATAGTTAATAATGTTTGTTGCTAACTCGTCCACCGCTAACCTTAAGCGATAGGCTTTCTTTTGGGAAAGTCCAGCAACTTTAGCCGCATTCAGGACATATTTACCAATTGGTTCTAAAGAGTCTAGCTCGGCGGGCAAAACCAGGGTTTCCATAGGATTAATTCCGATAAACTACCAACATCGTAATATCGTCGAACTGAACTGCATCAGCAATATGGTCTAACAACGCTGAGCGCACACATTCTAGAATATTGACATGATCCTCATAATGCTGAATGAGTAATTGTTCAAGTCGCTTACGCCCAAAAAACTCCCCATTGGGGCAACGGGCATCCGTCACACCATCGGTATAACCCACTAAAAGATCACCTGGCTCAAGATTAATGTGATGGCTAGGGAACATAGATTTCGGCATCATCCCCACCGCTGGCCCCGAGGACTTGAGTTGGTGTTTAATCCCGGCCGGGTTGAGAACATAAACCGGCTCATGGCCAGCATTGATGTAGGTTAACATTCCAGTTTTAATATCAAGAACGCCGAAAAATAGGGTCGCAAACATCGCCATACTGGAATGTTCGGTTGTAATGTAGTCATTAGTTAAGTAAACTGCCTGGAGAAACTGATGAACGAGCGGATCCATCCCGTCCAAAATATCGGTGAGATCATCATTTAAGCTGCGATTATCAATGTAAATTTCTGATGACATTCCTGCCCCAGAGAAGACCCGTAAGAGGCTCCGAAAGAGGCCCATAAACATGGCTGCACCAACACCTTTATCACAAACATCCCCAATCACCAGGCCCAGGTAATTATCATCCAAAGCAAAGGCATCATAAAAATCCCCAGACACAGAGCGAGCTGGCTCAAACAAACCCGCAATATCCCAACCCGCCGCTTCCGGTAGATGTTCAGGGAGAAAATCTTGCTGAATTTGCCGTCCCTTTTCTAATTCCAAGCGGTAAACAGCATCCTTAACCTCTTGATCAATCAGATTTTTAAGTTGGGACTGCATATTCATAAAACTTTGCGCCAATGTCCCAATCTCATCTTGGCGGTGAATATCAATCACATAGTCCAAATTTCCATCGGCAATCGCGCTGGTGGCCTGGGTGAGGGCTGTAATCGGGACAGTGCTATGGTGAATAATTTTCCAGGAACTATAGGCAACAATGATTCCAATGAAGGCGACTAGAATTAAACCGACACGATTGACATCGGCAATGGCTGATTGAACTGTTTCTTCAGTATTAATTAAAATTAGTCCCCATGTTCGATTATTTCGATATTTAATTGGCATTGTAAAGATAAACTTTCTGTCAGTGTAGGTGATGCGTTGCTCCCCGGCCAAAACCCGTTTTTCGGCGGGCAAATTCTGACGATTTTCTAATTGACTATAGGTAGTGTTGCCAGTATCCGCGTAAATCCAACCTTCATAATTGACAAAAATGATCCGATCAACATCAATTGATTTGCCTATCTCATTAACAAACCTTGAAATGGCACTGAGGGGAATACATTCCAATAACACGCCTACTTGCTTGTTGCTTTCTGGGGATATTATTGGCATGATCAAGCAGTCTTTGCTATCTTCAATGGTGGTGTTTCTGGTCAGGCGGTTCATCGGCCCCCCACGAGCCTTAGATTCTGCTAGCCATTTTGGAAGCTTATCAAAGGCCTGGAAAGAGTTTTGGGGACTCTCGGCAATTAAATCTCCTTGCATATTAAATATGCTAAAGTCTCCTTCCCAGTGATGAAACTGGGCAAAATGCTGGAGGAGAACCTGTGCTTCTTGTTTCTTAAATTGAATTACGGCTGGGTGGGAAGCCAAAAAATCTGTATCAAGGCGGCGCTCACGATCGAGTCTGCCCATCAGTTCGGCCAGTAACTTGCCCCGACTGACGAGGTCTTGTTCAGCTAACTTAATTAACCGCTCCTCAGTATAAAGATCAAGCCAATAAATTCCGCCCAAGGACACTGGAATGAGGCAAATTAGCAGTAAAAAGACAATCCGTAACTGAATCGAACGGGCAATCGGGTTGTGTTGTTTGATAAAGTTAATTTTCTCAATCCACTGTTGACGAATATTTTTCGTTTTTGCATGGGGTTGATTGGGAATCTTGGCCAAACTCATAGGCCAACGTCCCTGGCATCCAGGCCGAGATCTAGACCCCTTGGCAATGAAATGGAGTAAGGCAAACAATTCATGACGGTCAAGACTCTGGGCCTGGGCCAATAAAAATCAGTCAAATCATCGGAATTGGTTCAATCATCATCAAGTCGTAAAGTCGAAGGCATCCACTAAATAAAAGCTTTGGTGCAAACCGGTTTGATCAATTGTATCTTGTACCATTTCTTGGGCCCCAACAATATAGATATTGACACTAGTGCCCATTTTTTGTTTGGCAAAAATCAGAACTCGTAACCCAGCACTCGACATGTATTCCAGTTCGGCCATCAGTAAAACTAAGCGTTTAATTTCTGCCTTGGCAATCTCTTCAATTTTCTCCTTAAATAGGGGCGCTGTGCTGCCATCTAACTCACCGATCAATGTAACCTTACCCAAGTCTCCTAAAACTTCTGCTTCAATTGTAAATGCCATAGTTCCTCTCAATAATATTCGTGCAGTTACTTCGCCAATAAAATGACCAGGCTCCGATCCCCAACTAATAATCCAGATTGTGAGTCTAAACGCGGCTCTGACCCTGGCCAATGAATATCTTCAGGTGGTTTAGCCCCAGTATTGGCAAACACATACCAGGCCTGGCCCAGTGGTGGTTCAGGGAGATTAAACCAAAGGCTTTCGTGATGCATATTCATCGCCACATAAATTTGGTTATCCTTCACTTTACCCCCTTTAGCGTGTTGACCACAGAGCATAAAAGCGAGAACTCGACTCGTAGCTGACCAATCGGCGTGCCAGGCCTGGACTCCATGCCAACTAATATCTGGGTAGCCTGTCCCTAAGTAATCACAGTTCTGGAAATGTTCCGCATTCCGAAAAACAGGATGGGCATGACGGAAGGCAATACAATATTGAACAAACCGAAACCAGTCTTTTTCTTTTTCGAGTAAGTTCCAATTCAACCAATTCAGTGGTGAATCATGGCAGTAGGTATTGTTATTGCCGTATTGGGTCCGGCCAAATTCATCGCCCATCAGGATCATCGGCACACCCTGACTCACCATCAGAATCGCCATCGCATTTCGCATCAGTTTGTGACGCAGGGCCTGGATGTAGATATTATCGGTGGGGCCTTCAATGCCGCAGTTCCAACTGTAATTATCATTAGCCCCATCGTTGTTGTGCTCCCCATTGGCTTCATTGTGTTTGCCGTTATAGGAAACTAAATCCGCCAGGGTAAACCCATCGTGGGCGGTGATAAAGTTAATCGAAGTGGAAGGGGGGCGGCCAGCGGCTTGATAGAGATCTGGAGAACCTTGTATCCGTTGGGCCATTTCCCCGACCAGGCCCAGATCCCCCTTAATAAATTTCCGCACCGAGTCCCGATATTTACCATTCCACTCTGCCCAACGCCCGTAATTGGGGAAAGAACCGACTTGATAGAGTCCCCCCGCATCCCAGGCCTCGGCAATCAGTTTTGAGCGGGCCAAAATTGGATCAAAGGCGAGGGTTTCCAGCAGGGGTGGATTGGCCAGGGGAAAGCCCCAGGGATCCCGGCCCAAAATTGAGGCTAAATCGAAGCGAAATCCATCAATGTGAAACTCCGCCGTCCAGTAGCGCAAACAATCCAGCACCATACCCCGGACGATGGGATTATTACAATTCAGGGTGTTGCCCGTGCCGCTGAAGTTAAAGTAATAGCCTTCCGGGGTGAGCATATAGTAGGTTTTGTTATCTATGCCCCGAAACGAGATGGTTGGCCCCCGTTCATTCCCCTCAGCGGTGTGATTAAAAACCACATCTAAAATAACCGCAATCCCGACTTTGTGGAGTTCTTTAACCAGGGTTTTGAGTTCATCGGTTTGCATCCCAAATTTGCCAGTGGCCGCATAGCCTGCCTTGGGTGCGAAAAAGTTAACGGTGCTGTAACCCCAATAGTTGAGCAGGAGTTCGCCCGTTTCCGGATGCCGCCGACTGTTTTCAAACTCATCAAACTCAAAAATTGGCATTAACTCGATGGTATTCACGCCCAATTCTTGCAAGTAGGAAATTTTATCTCGAATCCCGGCAAATGTCCCCCGATGACTGTCTTTGATCCGAGCAGATTCATCTTTGGTAAAGCCGCGGGCGTGCATTTCATAGATGATCATGTCCTCAAGGGGAATATCTAAGGGCCGATCATCCTGCCAATCGAAGTCATCAAAGCTAATCCGGCCCCGGTGTTGATAAATGTCATTCCAATCCGGCTGTACGCCCCAAACATCCCGGCCGCTGACAATTTTGGCATAGGGGTCTAGGAGAATTTTGCTGGTATCAAACCAATGCCCGGCCTGGAAATTATTCGGCCCATCCATCCGATAGCCATATTCCAGATTTTCGTAATCCAGATCAAACACGGTCATGCAAAAGACATTGCCAATCCGAAAGGCTTCGGGAAAAGGAATCTCCGCAAAGGGTTGGGGTTCTTTTTTGTTAAAGAGGACTAAGGTACAACTGCTGGCATGGCTGGAATAAATGGCAAAGTTGACCCCACCAGGAACAAGCATGGCCCCAAAGGGAAAAGGTTGACCACAGCGGAGTTTACGGCCGTTGATCTCATGGGTGGGGTGAATATCAATCCGTTCAATGGACATGATTTACAAGGCCGCCTTGCCTGCGTCTAGGGTATCGCGAATCGTAAAAAACTCTAAAAAGCCCGTGACGGACATGGTGTCAATCAGTTCTTCCGAAAGACCCACCAGGACGAGTGTGGCAGCATTGGCTGTGGTTTGACGATAGAGAAACAGGAGTAACCGTAACCCGGCACTGGACATATAGGGAACCTCGGTCATATCCAAGATGATTTTGGTATCCGGTTCGGCTAGGGGCATGATGGCCTGGTGGACTTTCGGCGCAGTATTGGCATCTACTTCCCCAGCTAAGGTGACCAAATGAAATCCATCCTGCTGTTTGATATCAATGTTCATACAACTAGGCCTTGGGAACTAAACGAACTTTGACCTTCACCCGTTCTTTGCTCTCTGGTAATTGCACGGTTAATCCTTGAGCATCAAAATGACTGTAGGCCTGGCCGTCAATTTCCACAGACTCAATCAAGATCGATCCCGGTGGCAAAATATCCGGTGAAACCCGCAAAATCCGATCTGGGAAGCCATTAGGTAGGGGCTTAAAGTAAAAGTCCATCGGGTGCTTGGTGATCAAGAAGTTGGTATAAACCGCCGCCAAATAACAGAGTTCAAAGGAATGATAGCCGCTCATGGAGTGACTGCCTTTGGCCCGCTCGTTCCCCCCAGCCAGATAGGAAATCCCATTGGCCAGGACATTAAAGTAAACGCCGCCATCTTCCAAGTCTAAGAACCAGGCATTGTAGAAGGCCGCCGCTTCCCGCCCCAGACGGTGATAATCATCATGTTCAAGGATACCGGCCAAAATCAAATAGGCAAGAATGGCTTGTTCCTGTTGCCACCAGGCCTTCCGATCATGCCAGACAAACTGATGGAATTTACTATTATTCGTGAGTAACCGCTCCACCGTATCTGACCAGCCGCCCCGTTGTTGATCACTCCCGACACTAGGCATCAGATCGGCAATTTTCTGGGCTAAACCCACATACTTTTCCTTGGGCTTGAGGCTCTGCATCCGCATCAGATTCCAAGCAATTTTCAGGTTATGGCCGACTACAGCCCGGTTTTGCTGCCAGCCCCAAGTTGTATCGTGAGACCAGTCTTCATAGAAGCGTTCTTGGACAAAGGGGCTATTGTCGTAGTCGGGAAAATATTTCTCAATCGTGTCGAAGGTATACTCCAACATCTCGGCGTACTTCTGCTCACCCGTGGCCAACCAAAGGTTAATTAAATAGGCTGGGGCATGATCTCCGACCGAGTTCCAGTTTTTTCTAGCTCTATTCCGTCCCAAGGACTCACTGCGAGGATCCAACATCAAGGGGTCAATGTGGGAGAAATAGCCACCGTATTCAGACTGGTCGAGAAAGAACTTATCGAAGAGCTTGATGGTTTGTTCGGCATCCGAAAGAATCCGGGGATCTCCGGTGACCCGATAGGTTTGGATTGGCCCCGCCAAGGCGTAAATCTGTTCGTAGGCCGGAATCGCATCATAGTCATCGCCAAATTCGGAGGCAAAGATTTTGAGTTCTTTTTCCCCCTGGACATCAATGCCGTGATACCAGTAAATAATGTCCTCATCCCGATCCACAAAGCGCATATGGTCCCGGAGATATTCGGTGCCTTTTTCTGCTGCTTCTAGGAACACTTCATCCCCGGTCATCATAAAAGCCGTCGCAAACCCGTAAACCAGACGGGAAATAGTATCGGTTTCTTGGCGAAATTTGACCGAGGAGCGTTCCCCACTGACTGACAAATCCGTCCGATAGTTGCGGTAATCAATTTCCTCTTGGCCAAATTGGGCCTTGACGTAGAACTTACCGAGGGCGTTGATCTGCTGAATCCACCAGTCCTGCTTTTCAAAGACATAATCATCTTCTTTTTTACCGGCAAAGACGACTTGCTTGGCATCAAAAACATCGGTATCGGGATAAAACACCCCATAGACAAAGAGAAACCGTCCCGGTGTTAACCAGGCCCGCATCGTACTCGTGGCATCGGGATAGCCTTCATCAAAGTTTTGGATCACCTTAGCATAGGCCATTGGACTGAGTTTGACCGGAAATTTCCGCCCATCGGAAGTTCTCAGGCCAAAAATGTCGGTTTCGGTGTCGTAGCTGGTTACATAGCCCGCAATCAGGTCGGAAAAGGGGAAGTTAATTTGGGGTGCCATAGGGTTGGAATCAAAGGAGGACTAAGCGGGACTAAGCAGCATCAAGTTGCGCGACAAAGACTTGGACAAATTCTTCAATCATGCCGGGATGTTTGCCTGTAATCAGGTTCCCATCAATGACGAGATCCACGGTTTCATCGTTTTCAATCACGACATCAGCCCCAGCATTTTCGACATCGCAAACAATGTTGTGGGCACAGGTGACTTTCCGGCCTTTGAGGAGATCCGGATCCGCACAGAATAACCAGAGGCTATGACAAATGGTTCCCAGTTTTACGCCCTCGGTGGCCATGGCTTTACGGAGAAATTCCACCCCTGGGGCCGTGTTTTTGCCGCCTTTTTTCACCTTGACCTGATAGCGCAACCGATCCATGGCATAGGCCCCGATGGCAATAATCCCTTTGTAATCGCTGGGGCTAACATCATTGACTTCAGTGGTGACAACGGCATGATATTCAATCACATCATTTTCGGGGTTAGAGCCAAAGGTGAGTTGCGGCTGCCCCCAGAGATGGCTGAGGTATTCCACTTCGTAGCCGTGGGCTGGGAAATATTCGTTAAACCATTTGTACTCGGTGGCATCAAAATGTTCTTCGATCAGAACCCCGATTTTGCCCTTAGTTGCGGTCATAGTTGCCTTTTTTTAGAACGTTATGAGGTGGATGGATTACTCGAACATTTCCTTGAGGGTGCCAAAACAACCGGCCGCCTTATTGAATCCGGCATAGACACACATAAACAACAGCAGTTCTTCAATTTCTTCCCGTGTCGCGCCCTGTTGCATCGCCATCGTTACATGGGCTTTGAAGGGGTTCCCCGGCCCGGTTTGATCTTGATTAACCACATCCACAGCAATCGTAATCAGGGCTTTGGTTTTTTGATCGATCAGCGGCAATCCCCAGGCCTCGCCTGCTACTCGGGTACAAAAATCACCAAACTTAGGATTGATACTGTTTAACCCATCTTGCAGGGCCTGGTCATCGAGCACCGCATTGGCATATGGACTCATAGACTAAATCTCCTTGAAAAGTTAGGTCGTGATCAGTTTGAGTAAAGTTTCTGGGGCAAAGACATCCCTGTAGAAGGTGAGTTGTTCGGTTTTCAGGTAGCAGCCGCCCCGATGCCCGCGCCGAACCCAGGTGACATTTCCCTTGGCAATGGTTTCGTGGGTTTCATCATCCAAACATTTCCATTCAAAAAAGGTATGCTCACCCCAAAACATGACAATGGGCCAAACCATGGTCACGCCCGGCTGTGCAATCAAGGCCCACCAATGTTGTTCCCGCTCTTTCTGTTGCTCCAGGCCAGAGTAGGGGCCATCTTGGCAAAAATACACCAGATCATCCCGATATTCTCCGGTTAAAATGTCTCCCCGGCCTTGGCGCAGGGCTTCACAGTGGGTCGGCCACCAGTCTTTATTTTCTTCCTCAATTTGCTCAAGAGTGTAGTCAGGGCCAATGGTGGGCAAGGTCGCTTCTTTCAGGCCAACAATCCGTAATCCCTCGGCAATCAGTTCGGCTTTCTGGGTATCGGGCACCAGGCCGGGTTGGGAGTAATTGGCTTTTAGATGGGCGTAATAATTGGTACGGGCCATAGAGAGCAGCGTCCTTTTTAAGAGTGGAGTCACAATTCAAATCTAGATCCTGGAAAAATGGGAACAGCTTTAGGTTTTCTCAATAAACTTGCGATTAATTATGATCCGGCTTGTAATGAGAACCAAGAATATAAATAAATAACAAGTAATTGTTAAGATTCTAAAAGCCTCCGCAGGACAAGGTTAAACATCATGAATCTTGTTAATACTTTAAAGTGAATATTGCCAATTTTAGTCGGCCTCAAAATACTTCAAAGTGGTTAAATCAACAATTTAATGCCAAGCATACCATAAAGTCCCAAAACTCCTCAGATAATGACCAAAAATTAACTTTTACTTAATCTTGTTGAGTGAGTGATCATTCTAAGGGAATGGGGACTTTAATTTTTGTGAATCATGTCCCTCAAAGCCAGTGGTAAATCTTTATAATGATCACCACGGTCAGTATTAATATTGCGAGGGCGTAACTTAGGCTATGAGCATTACATATGTTGAAGGTGATACTGACTCTAGTAAGGCTCTTGGGGGTATAATGTCATGGGGTAAATGGCATCATGAATAATGATCAAAGACATGGCTGGGCCAAGCTACTCTCAATTATGGTTGGGCTTTTGTTGGCTCTAGTGATTGGTCTCAGTACCGTCTTAGTTTTGCCCAGTCCGGCCCAGGCCACAGTTGGTGAAGCTCCCTCTTTAATCGTGGTTGCCGGAAAAATCAAAATCAAACCAGGGACAAAGGAAGAATTTACACAGTTGGCTGAAAAGTGTCTGACCCTCTCTCGCCAAGAACCTGGCTCAATTTCCTATAGCTTTTATGAAGATCAAACCGCTGCTAACACGATTTTATATTTTGAAGAGTGGCGGAATCAGGCGGCCTTAGATCATCATTTTCAAACTCCCTACTTTCAGGAATTTATGGAGAAAGCCGGGCCGTTATTTAATGGTACGCCAGAAATTAAGGTTTACAGTGTGACTGAGACTAAAACCCTATAGTTGCTACGCTTATGCTCGGCTTGATAACAGCATTTTTGAGGTGATTTCCTGCTATGCTCAACCACTGGTTTAGGGCTAGTTTATCGTTGCTTACAACTATCGTTTTAATGTTCGGCGTTTTAGTGTTGGGGATCATGGGTTTTGATCATTCCCCGGCCTGGGCGATTAATTCTATTCCCGACCTGCCATTTCCTAAAGTCGAAAAACCAGAGCAAATTTTAGGCCCCGCTGGAGAGATTTTCACGTTTGCCACTTGTAATCGGGGAACCCAGGGCTTTACCTTGGCTGACGCTCAAATTCCGGCTGGAGCGGGGCCATTGCCGCATATTCACCATCACACTAACGAATGGTTTTGGACTCCCCAAGGGGGACTGGAGTTGTTTCAAAGTGTGCAGGAATACCCAGACCTAAACCATCCCGCCACCGATGAAGATGCTGGTCGGGCCAAAGTCTATACCGTTGATACCGTTCCCAACCAGATTGTCTATGGTCCGAAAAATCGGGTGCACGGGTTTACAAATATTACCGATGAAACTCGCCCATTAACATTTATTTGGCTCCAAGATTCAAGTTCTCCTCAATATCCCTATGGTGATGGGGGGATTCGCGAGTATTTTCAGGATGTGGGCATTCTGATTACTGATGCTAACAATCTCCCTCCAATCACTGACCAGGCCAAGGAAGAATTTGTCACCCACGCACCCCAGTATGGGATCAACCAAAGTGACTATTTCCTGAAATATGTGGCTGAAGTTGATCATCATCCTCCCCTCATTTTGGCTAAAGGGAGTAACGATCCCGACCTAATGGCAATCATTGATACGATCCAGGCCTTTAATCAGGGTGATACTTCGGTAAGTTGTTTTTAAAAAGGAGCAGGATCAAGAATGTTCAATCAACAGTTGGGATATGCCATTATCGGAGGCTGGATATTGGGGGTTATTTTTGGTTTTTTCAAGCTGCCGTTACCAGTGCCTCCGTTTGAAGGGTTAGTTGCAGCGGCAGCCTGTTTATTGGGGCAGTTCACCTACACATTTATTAAGCAAAAACTCGGTCAAGGATAGGAATGACAACAATGTTAAAAATTAGAACTTGGGTTACTGCGCTAGTTTTTGTCCTGGTGATTAGCGGCGTAGTCATTTTTCAAACCCAGGCCAGTTTGGCAAAAAATCCCCCCTACTCCATTGACAATATCCCGATGCCAAAGCTGGAGAATCCCCTCCGCATCCTCACGCCAGCTAATGAAATTTTTGAAATTGCCTCCTGCTCCACAAAAGACTTTGGTTTTGCCATTACCACGGCCCAAATTCCCCCCGGCGGCGGCCCCATGCCCCATGTTCACTACTACATCAATGAATTTTTCTGGCCCCAAAAAGGTGGACTGGAGATTTTTCACAGTGAGCGTAAATTTCCTGATATGAGCAACCCCCCAACCGTTGAAGCCGCTGGCCGGGCCGCTCTTTATAGTGTGGAAACCCAGCCCAAACAAGTAGTTTACTCTCCCCACACCTTTATGCATGGCTTTGTCAATCCGACCACAGAAACCTTGCCGATGGTGATGATTTGGGTCCGGGATGAGGTTGCTCCAGATTTTGAATATCACGATGGTGGAATGCGGGAATATTTCTCAGCGGTGGGGGCCCATATTACGGACTTAAACAATTTACCCACCGTTACCGATGCCCAACGCAATGCCTTTGTCAGCCAGGCCCCGAAATTTGGCATTAACCAGAGTGCCTTTATGATGCAATATGTTACCTCCATTAGTGATAAATTCCCGAAAAACTTGGCGAAACTGCAAAATCCGCAAACCCTCAATAAGGTAATTGAAACCATCAATGCCTTTAACAATGACGATAAATCTGTCACCTGTGGGTAAGCATGGCTGCTGCAATTCGCTTTGGGGTTCATTCATTCATCTGGAAACAAGAGTTTTTCGGAAATGAGCATTATATTTTTGAGCAAGCCCAGGCCTGGGGATTTGATGGCGTAGAAATTTCGACCCATTACTTTGCCGATATTGCTCCAGAAACGATCAAACGCTATCGGGATGAGTATGAAATTGAATTAACCCTATGTACAAGTATGCCCAATGGCTTGTCCTTGACCAGTGAGGATGCAGACTGTTGGCAAAAATCGGTGCAATATGTCCAAGATGCCATTACCTTTGCCCAGGCCTGTGGCATTACCCAACTTTCGGGGCCGCTGATTCATCCCGTCAGTTACTTAACCGGAAAGCCTTTACAACCGGAAGAAACACCCCGACTCCACCAGGCCCTCACAGAAATTGCCGATACTTTATCTAAAACTGAGATTAAATTGGCGATTGAACCCCTAAATCGGTTCCAAGGCTATGCTCTAAATACCGTGGCGCAGGGCCTGGAGTTGTTGCATCAAATTGGTTGCGCTCAACTGGGCCTGTTGCTGGATCTCTTTCACATGAACATTGAAGAAAAAGATCTCGTGAAAGCCTTCTTGGCCGCCGGGGAGAAATGTTTCCACGTCCATGCCTGTGCCTGTGATCGGGGAACGCCGGGGACGGACACCATGCCCTGGCCGGAGTTGTTTCGAGCTTTAGACAATATTAATTTTCAGGGTTGGATTGTGATTGAAAGTTTTAATCGTGAGGATCAAGCCTTGGCCACCGCAGCCCGAGTTTGGCGACCCCTAGCCGACAGCAGCGAACAAATTGCCCGTGACGGCCTCAATTTTCTACAGCACACTTATCAGGCAACCCGATGAGAGACCCGTTTATTCCGATTGATTTACCCCCTGGCTTTGAACATACGTTTACCGAAGTTGGGACTACAACCCTCCATGCCGTTGAAGGTGGCCAAGGCACTCCCCTCTTGCTCCTCGGTGGCTGGCCCCAAACCTCTTATGCCTGGCGATTGCTCTGGTCACAGTTGGGGGAAAAGTTCCGGGTCATTTCCCTTGATATGCGGGGGCAGGGTGACTCTGATATTCCGGCTGGCCCTTACGACTGCGGCACGGCTGCCCAAGAAATTAAAGATTTTCTCGAGCTTAAGGGCATTTCCCAGTTTTATTTAGTTGGTCATGATGTCGGGGCCTGGGTAGCCTTTACGGTGCTCAAAACCTTTCCAGAGGCAATCTTAGGGGCGGGGTTGATTGATGCAGCGATCCCTGGCCTGGTTAGTCCCGACTTTTTTGGGGTGGTGAATGCAGCCAAAGTCTGGCAGTTTTACTTCCACAAAGTCCCGGATTTAGCCGATAGTTTGGTGGCGGGCAAAGAACTCGACTATCTGAGTTGGTATTTCACCAATAAATCTAAGCGCAAGCAGAACTTAACCCCAGAGGTGATGGACTACTACGCCAAATACTACAGTCAGCCCGGGGCGATGAAAGCCGGATTTCTTTGGTATGCTGCCCTCGAGGAAACCATGGCCGCTAATACTCTGGCTCCTGAAACAAAATTTACGCAGCCAATTTTTGCCATGGGCGGTGAATTTGCCACCAAAACCCTGATCTATAACGGCATGGCTCCCTACTGTGAAAACTTGACCAGCTATCTGATTGAACAGTGTGGCCACTACATTCCCGAAGAAGCGCCGGAAGAAATTTTTAACGCCATCACCACCACATTTAACCCCTAAAGGAGACCCCGACCATGCATCGCCGTGATTTATTCAAACAAGGATTAGCCGCCGGAGCCGGAGCCATTGCCACCTATGCCATGATGCGCCCTCAATCAGCCCAGGCCCAGACCCGATCCAATACCGTTAAACCCGGACAATTTTGGCCCGATGGAATCCGGATGCCAGTCTCCCTCTCCTTAATGTTTGAAACTGGATCCCAACCGGCAACTGGCGCACCTACCCCCTTTGGCAACTTCACCCCACCCCCCGGAATTTATGATTTGCCGACCATCACCTGGTATCGCTATGGCTACACAGAGGGCGTGCCGCGGATTTTAGATGTTTTAGATAAATACAAAATTAAAATCACCTCCCATATGTCCGGCCGCACGGTGGAAATGTATCCGGATCGGGCCAGGGAAATTGTCCAACGCGGTCATGAGGCGGCGGCCCACGGCTGGAATTGGGACAACGAATTTAACATGACCTTTGACGAGGAAAAAGCCTTTATTAAACGCAATGTGGACATGATCTACAAAGTGACGGGGCAGCGCGCTGTGGGCTATAACGCACCTGGCCTGCGGGGATCTGTGAATGTCCTGAATGTTTTGAATGATTTGGGCTTTCTTTATCACATTGATGATGTCAGCCGGGATGAACCGTTTATTGTCAAATTACTGAATGGCAAAACCATTGTCGTGGTTCCATACGCCGTCTATATGAACGATATTCGGGCCTATGAAGCACGGTTTTTTTCATCAGAACAATATTTAATTGAACTGAAAAACTCCTTTGACCGCCTCTATGAAGAATCGGCCTACCGCCGCCGGATGATGGCTGTAACCATGCATGATCGCCTCCAACGCCCCGAGCACGTCCAAACCTTTAACGAATTTCTGGAGTACATCATTAAAAAGCCGGGTGTCACCTTCATGAAGAAAATTGACATTGCTAACTTTGCGAATAACGATCCCAATACGATTCGGGAAAATATTGCCGATGTCTATCCCAATGTCCCTAACTTTGAAAAGAAAACCACCTAAACCTCATGACTCGGACTCTTAACCTACCACTATAAATATATAGCAACCTCATTTGAGATTGCAGCGGTAAAGTGATTATCATAAATTTATAGGCTGGTCAATATAGCGTTACGTAGACTGTTTTGAGAGAGTAGAAATGTTAAAATACTTTCCATAAAATATTTTCTGACTTGTCCCCGTCTAACCCTAAATGAGTAACGCTATAAAAACATGAACGGTTAATCATCATGAGTCGAAATAATCTCAGAAAGAATCTCTGGCCTGCGTGAATTTATTCGTTCTAATCCTGATGCAAGAGAACTGAAACAAGTCTGGTATTTATGTCCAACATTTAAGGCTGTTAAGTGGTTATTTGAATGGTTTATCGATCATTTTACACTGCATTCTGGGCAACTTCATATGTATGGTGTCTTCTCATGAACAATTTATGTTTGCTATATCAACTCAATCATTACAGTCCAAACGAACACAACTATGGAAATTACAGCTATTGCTAGAGAACGAGAGGGGATTCTCAGTGGGATGGCCCAAATTGCGCTGTTGGGGGGAACCCGGACATTAACCCCAGCCGACATCGCCAGCCTCCAGGCCTGTAGCCACTATCTTTTTCAAACTGAACTCAGAGACTGGCATCAACTGCCTCCAATTCTCCCCCAACAGTTAGCTGCGCGTTTACCCAATCCACGCCAACGGGAAATAGCCCTGCAACTGCTGACCGTGATGGCCTTTGTGGATGGGGTAGTGGATGAAGCCAAAATCAACCTCGTTCTCACCTATGCCGATGCCCTCGAAGTTCATGCAGACTACATTCAGGATTTAGTTGCCACCACCCGCCGCCAATGGGCCTGGATTTTAGCGGATATGAGCCAGCGAAACATTGAGAGTATTATCGGGCAACCCTGGGCAGGAGCCGACATCACCGCCTGGTTATTACCCTATCAACATAGGAGTGACCCGATCTTAGTAGATCGTTTCCAGGCCCTAGCTGAACTCCCCGCCGACACCCTTGGCTACAAATTTTGGGACTTTTATCAAGCCCAGGCCTATGGGTTTCCAGGAGAACCTAGGGGCTTAAATGCCAGATTTGCTGTTCCCCACGACTGTATCCATTTGCTGGCAGGCTATGACACCTCACCCGCTGGAGAAATTCTCGTTTCTACCTTTACCGCCGCCATGCACCGTCAAAAACCAATGGCTGGCCACATCTTGCCCGTAATTTACAGTTGGCATTTAGGGATTGCTTTTAATGATGTCGCCGGATCTGCCCAAGGAGCATTAGATCCCAAGGAATTCTGGCAGGCCTGGGCCCGGGGGCATGATACAGCCATAGATTTATTTGACCCGGCCTGGGATTTTTGGGCTATAACAGCAATACCCCTAGAAGAACTCCGAGACATTTATAAAATTCCTGTCCGATAAGATTAAGAGAAAAGTAGGGAGAGACTAAGCGGGCACGGGGAATCGAACCCCGATCAGTAGCTTGGAAGGCTGCGGTTTTACCACTAAACTATGCCCGCACGATTTAAAATCCTGACTTAATCGGCAATGTCTATTTTAGCCTATTATTTCTCACTCTCAGGCCTGGAAATGCCAGAAAATCATCGGGCTGCAAATTGCTATCCAGCTATGGCATTACTGATTTAGGGTGAGACGGGGACAAGTCAGAAAATGCTTGATCGGCAGTCTTTTTGACAGTTCTACTCTCTTAGAACAGCCTGCATCACGCTATCAGGAGGGAGTTAGGAGGGGAAAGCCTAATGCTTGGCGTTGCTCTAAGTAGAGTTGGGCCACCTGCCGGGCTAAGTGTCGAATTTTACCAATGTAGCGAGTCCGTTCCGCCACAGAAATAACCCCCCTTGCATCGAGCAAATTAAAGGTGTGGGAGCATTTGAGGACATAATCCAGGCCGGGTAGGACTAACTTCCGGGCAATCAGTTGTTCTGCTTCCGTTTGGTATAGGTTAAACAAAGTAAACAGCATCTCTGGGTTGGCAGCTTCAAAGTTATAGGTGGATTGCTCAATTTCTCCCTGTAAATGCACATCCCCATAGGTTAGGTCTTGATTCCACTGAATTTTGGCGATGGCATCCACCTCTTGCAAATACATGGTTAAACGTTCCAGTCCATAGGTAATTTCAATGGAAACCGGACGACAATCCAACCCCCCACATTGTTGAAAATAGGTAAATTGGGTCACTTCCATCCCATCCAGCCAAACCTCCCAACCTGTGCCCCAGGCCCCCACCGCCGCATCTTCCCAGTTATCCTCGACAAAGCGAATATCATGTTCTTCGGGTTTAATGCCCAAGGCCCGCAGTGAATCTAAATAAACCTCCTGAATGGTGTCCGGTGAGGGCTTAATCAGAACTTGATATTGGTAGTAGTACTGATAACGGTTGGGATTTTCGCCATACCGTCCATCTCCCGGCCGCCGACAGGGTTCAACATAGGCCACGGCCCAAGGTTCCGGTCCCAAGGCTCGCAAAAAGGTATGTGGACTTTTCGTCCCCGCGCCTTTTTCAATGTCATAGGCCTGGGCAATCAAGCAACCCCGCTCTCCCCAAAATTGATGCAAGGTTCCAATCACGGCCTGGAAGTTCACGAGTTTTCCTACCCCAATCTTGAACGTATCGCTTTTCCAGAATATCGAATCATTGGGGCACAAGTGCAAAACAGGTACATCTGAACTTAGATTAAAGCCTCTTGGCGAGCCATGTGCAGGATCAAATCCACTACCCGACAGGAATAGCCCCACTCATTGTCATACCAGGCCACGACTTTGAAAAACTGCGCATTTAACTCAATCCCAGCGGTGGCATCGAAAATACTGGAATGGGTGTCGGTGGTAAAGTCAGTGGAAACAACTGCATCTTCCGTATAGGCTAAAATTCCCGCCAGTTCACCGGCCGCCGCTGTTTGCATCGCTGCACAAATTTCGGCATAGCAAGTTGGGCGATCCGTCCGAAAGGTCAGGTCAACCACCGAAACATTGGGAGTTGGGACTCGAAATGCCATCCCCGTTAATTTCCCTTTCAGTTCAGGCAAAACTAAGGTCACAGCTTTAGCGGCCCCGGTGGAGGCAGGAATAATATTTTGGGCCGCCCCGCGCCCGCCGCGCCAATCCTTTTTGCTAGGGCCATCTACAGTGGGCTGAGTCGCTGTCATGGCATGAACTGTCGTCATTAAACCCTCAGCCAGGCCAAAATGATCCTGAATGACTTTAGCGATGGGGGCCAGGCAATTGGTCGTACAACTGGCATTGGAAACGATGACATCAGTGGCAGGATTAAATTGATGCTGGTTAACCCCTATGACAAAGGTGGGAACTCGTTCAGAATCCTTAGTAGGGGCAGAAATAATCACCCGCTTGGCCCCGGCCTGGAGATGTTGGGCGGCTCCGTCATAGCCCGTAAACAAGCCCGTTGATTCCACCACATAGTCAACCCCAAACTCGCGCCAGGGGAGTTCAGCCGGATTGCGAATCGCCACGCACTGAATTAATTGCCCATTGACCTCAATCCCGGCTGCCGTTGCTTTTACATCTCCGGCATAGGGGCCATGGGTAGAGTCATATTTGAACAGGTAGGCCAGATTATCAGGCGGAACCAAATCATTAATGCCGACAAATTCAATTTCGGGATGTCCTAACCCAGCCCGGAGCACGAGTCGCCCAATTCGTCCAAATCCGTTGATGGCAACTTTTACCTTGGTCACAATCTTTTCTCCGCCATTTCTGTCACTTTGATCCTAAGCGGGGAAACGCAAAAGCTAGCTTTTTTTAGATTTAATTTGTTTTTGAGCCAACGACTTTTGATCTGTTTGGGGATAAGGATGGCGCAGAGACTCTCGGATCATCACTTTTTCCAGCTTGCCCCGTTTACCAGCCAAAATGAGTATCCATTCCTCATTCCCAGTCCCTACTCCTCTGGCATTAACCCCTGAGATTATGAGTAGGGGAGAAATGTCTAGGCGGGGATGCGTTTCTTGAGGGAATTGGCCCGACGTTTGGCCACGGCATTGTTGGGATCAGCCCCTAAGGCTTGCTCGTAGGCTTCCAGGGCCTGGGTGACTAAGCTTTTCCGCTCGTAGGCATGGCCGAGATTGTTGGCCGCTGTTACATAGGCTGGGTCTTGGCTCAGGGCTTCTTTGTAGTTGCGAATGGCTAAATCGTATTGATCCTGAACAAAGTAAGCATAGCCGAGGGCGTTATAGATGGGGGCAGTGATCGCCGTAGGATCGGTTTCGGCTGTTTTTAGGGCTTTTTGGAGCAGGGGAATGGCCTGGGTTGTCAGTTTCTTATTCAGATAAATACTACCCAATTCAAAATATTCTTGGGCTGTGCCTTTTTCTTGTTTTAACTTGGCCTGGAGACGAGATAAGGCGGTTTCGATCCGGCGCGTCCGTAAAATTTGCCGAAATACAAACCAGCCCACGGCTGCCAACAAAATGAGGAGAACACCCAAATACAGGGCGGGTAAATTAGTCTCCATGACTGCTTTCTTTCCTCTAAAAACAAGCTAAGGTCACCAGGCCTGGAATCCAAGCATTGGCAAACACCCATTTTCCAGACTAGCAAGGATAGAGCCGGAGAATCCCAAGATCCTAGATGCAAAAAAAATAGCCCCCAAATTCTCTAGCCGCATCAACGACATCAAGAAACTTGGCAAGCTATGTCTAAAGAGAGAGATTAAAAGACATTTTGTTGACGAAATTTATGTCATCAGGCTCGGGAATCGTCACTACCCTAACCCTGTTGGCTTAGCCTGCCAGAGGCATAAAAGTTAGAGGCTAGTCAGAAAGCCGATGAGACCGTGGCCTGTGAAAACTTCCAAGGCCAACAATGAGATAAAGCCAACCATGGCTAAACGACCATTGAACAATTCAGCATAGGGGGTAAATCCTGACTGAGACTCGTTCATGACGTACATTTCCGGCTCAATCGCAAAGTTGTTCATCTTACCTTGGTCGTCAACAATAGAACCGCTTCTCATATTTCGCTCCGTTATTTAGCTTTACTTTTTAGCTTCTTTACATAAGTTAACATTCTTTACAAAACTTGACAACTGTTCAGGCAAATTTCTCGGCCATGTTTCGCTGCTTATTGCTGTTGTTGCTCTCAATTCCGAGTATAGTTACCCTGAATCCCTTGATATTAAAGCAATGTAGGTTGGATCAAAGTCGGTAAACCCCATAATGATCTGCTCCACCTGGCCTGGGTGATTTGTAACAAAACTCCTGCTCTTAACTTAATAAATATTTATTTTTGACTAGAGAGGCTTAATTTCTCTCTCCATTTCTTTTTGTTAGGCCAGCCCTTGCCCCCTGAACATCTTAGTTGCCTGGTCACAGGATGCTTTCCATCGCTCGCCCCATCTTGGCTTGGGGATAGAGGACATGATGGAAAAATTGCCCCATCCACAATTTGGGATTCTTGCAGCCAATGGATCAGCCTGTGTCACGCTATATGCTCTAATCTGAAGTTATCTCTAGTCGCCGATTCCTTGTCAATGCCCAGTCGCTTCCTGAAACGTCGAACAAAAATTGTTGCCACCGTTGGCCCCGCTGTCAGTAGTCCAGAACTGTTAAGGGCAATTATTGAAGCCGGAGCGACTACCCTACGCCTTAACTTTTCCCACGGCAGCCATGAGGATCATCAACGCAGTATTCGCCTAATTCGCCAAATTTCCTATGAACTCAATCAGCCCGTGGGTATCCTCCAAGACCTACAGGGCCCGAAAATTCGTCTGGGTAAATTTGAAAATGGCAAGATCAGTCTTCGGCCTGGGGATAAATTTACCCTCACCAGTCGCATTCTCTTGGGTAATGAAACCATTAGCACCATTACCTATCCACCCCTCGCCAAAGAAGTCCCCCCCGGAGCAACAATCCTCCTGGACGATGGGCGGGTGGAGATGGTCGTTGAAAGTATAGACAAAATCAAAGAGGAACTCTACTGCCGAGTTGTGGTCGGGGGGCAGTTATCCAATGCCAAGGGGGTTAACTTCCCCGGGGTTTACCTGTCCATTAAAGCCTTAACCGAAAAAGACCGGGCCGACCTGATGTTTGGCCTCAACCAAGGGGTAGATTGGATTGCCCTCAGCTTTGTCCGCAATCCCCAGGATATGTTGGAAATTAAGGAACTGATCTCAGCGGCGGGGAAATCTGTCCCTGTGATTGCCAAGATTGAAAAACACGAAGCCATCGAACAAATGGAGGCAGTGCTCTCGGTCTGTGATGGGGTGATGGTGGCGCGGGGGGATTTGGGCGTAGAACTGCCAGCCGAAGATGTCCCAATTTTGCAGAAACGGCTGATTGCAGCGGCTAATCGGTTGGGGATTCCAGTCATTACCGCCACCCAAATGCTCGATAGCATGGTTAACTCCCCGCGGCCAACAAGAGCCGAAATCTCGGACGTGGCCAACGCGATTTTAGATGGGACTGATGCGGTGATGCTGTCTAACGAAACGGCAATGGGCCAATACCCTGTGGAGGCGGTGGCAACCATGGCCCGGATTGCCATGCGGATGGATGACCAGGCCCAACTGCATCGGTCTCCTCCGGCCTCAGCTCCCGGCCAATCCATTCCCAATGCCATTAGCCAGGCCGTGGGTCAGGTGGCGGCCCAACTCAATGCCAAGGCAATTATTACCCAAACAAAAACTGGGGCCACGGCGCGGAATGTTTCTAAGTTTCGGCCCCAAATTCCAATTCTGGCCGCAACGCCCCAACTCGATATTGCCCGCCGCCTGCAATTGGTGTGGGGAGTTGAACCCTTACTCACCCTCAATCAAGGTTCAATTCGGCAATCCTTCCAAGTGGCAATTAATACCGCCCAAGAACGGGGCCTGCTGGCGGAACGGGATTTGGTCGTGATGACCGCCGGAACATTACAGGGGGTTTCTGGCTCAACGGACATGATTAAGGTGGAAATTGTCACCTCAATTATGGGGCGAGGCTCAGGAATTGGCCATGGTTCTGTGAGTGGGCCAGCCCGAGTAATTCTGGAGGGGGCGCGAATTAGCTCCTTTAATCCAGGAGAGATTTTGGTCACATCCCGGACTAATGCCGACTATGTCGAGGTAATTCGCAAAGCCGCCGGGATTATTACCGAAGAAGAAAGTTTGACCAGTCATGCCGCGGTGTTGGGCCTACGCTTGGGGATTCCGGTCATTGTCGGGGTCAAAAATGCTACGGACATTATTCGAGAAGGAACCATTCTGACCTTGGATGTGCAGCGGGGCCTGGTCTATTCAGGTTCTGTGAATAGCCTTAAGGAGCACTATTCCTAGTGTCTTCGCCAGGTGGACTTATAAATTGGCTGACCATAGATAGTTTCATTGGGGTTCAATGGGTCTATTTAAGCGGCTGTACCATCTGGGTCAATATTGTTTATCTTGTGGGCTTCTTTAGTGAGGCGATTGAATGATTGTGAATCACTAAATTCTATAGCGTTATTCCTTGAGGGTAAGAGGGAGATCAGTCAGAAAATGCTTGATAGTCAGTTTTTTAACATTTCTACGCTCTCGGAACAGCCTGCGTAACGCTATAACTTTGATAAACCTATGGCCTCAAAATGGTTGATTGGAGAATTCAGTTGGTGGCGACTCCTCAAGTCAATCCTTTTTGTCTATGTGACTGTAGCCATTTATATTTTCTTTCGGGCAGATCAGATGATCTTTCAGCCCCAGGCCCCCAGTTATGAAATTACCAGCGAATTTATCCAAATCCCCGTTACCAATCAAGAGTTCATTACCGCCCTCTATTTACCCAATCCCCAGGCCCAGTGGACGATCCTCTACAGTCACGGTAATGCTGAAGACCTTGGGGATATTCGCCCCTTTTTAAACCAACTGCGGGCCTGGGGATTTAACATTTTTGCCTATGACTATCGGGGCTATGGTCAAAGCTCCGGCGTTCCTGGAGAAACTCATGCCTATAGGGATGCCCTAGTAGCTTATACCTACCTAACCCAAACTCTGAAGATTCCGCCAAATCGGATCATTCTCTATGGCCGCTCCCTCGGGGGTGGGGTGGCAACTCATCTGGCGACAGAAGTAGAGGCAGCAGCTTTGGTTTTAGAAAGTACTTTTACCTCTGCTTTTCAAGTTGTCTCACCCATCCCAATCTTTCCTTTTGACAAGTTTACGAATTTAAGCAAACTCCCACAAATTCAGATACCGATCTTAATCATCCATGGTGATGCCGATGAAGTCATTCCCTTTGCCCATGGCCAGGCCCTCTATGCAGCAGCTAACGCGCCTAAATTTCATCTTTGGGTTCAGGGGGGGACGCATAACAACATCTCACTGATCGCTAGAGAGCCATTACAGGCAGCCCTGCAAACCCTTAAAATGACCCTAGACCAGTCCTCAGTGATACCATTACCTATTGCCTTAGGCAGACTGTTCTGAGAAGGTAGCAATGCTGCCAAGACTGCCCATCCAGTATTTTTTGACGGGTTCCCCTCTCACCCTCAATGAGTAATGGGATAAGACTGGAAAAATTGACACTCGCTTTCTCAGGACTTTACTGGAGCCAAGATGTTCTGGCCCGTTGGTTGAGATTGCCCTTGTGCAGGCTGCTATGAATCCGGCTATGCCCTAACCCACCTTAGCCAGATGCAAAACAACCCCCAGGCCCGCGCCAATTTCTTCTGGGGTAACTTTGCCATCTTGATTGGTGTCCAAGGCATCAAAGACCGCATCCGAACCGAGCCACTCCTCCCGCGTAATAATCCCATCCCCATCTAGGTCATAGACATGAAAAATATCTTCCGTGGCATGGGTGAGGGTGGCTTCTCCTTCCAGACGGGCTAAACGCCGGGCTAAGAGGTCTTCTAGGGTTTCGAGGGCTTTGGTAAATCCTTTGATGCCTTCATCCAGTTTTTCGGAGGCCATCGGATCAGCGGCGTGCATTTGGTTAAAGGTGGCCCAATCTAGGGAAATGCGCTCAATCTCCAGGCCAGCCGCCTTTGTTGCATCCAGTTTGCGAGGCAGTTCGGCCTCTGTGGATTTGAGTTGGGCAAGCAGGGCTGGGGAAATGGTCAACAGGTCGCACCCGGCCAATTCGGTAATTTCACCAATGTTGCGGAAACTAGCCCCCATGACCTCGGTGTGATAGCCAAATTTTTTGTAATAGTTGTAAATAGCGGTGACGGAAACTACGCCCGGATCTTCCTGGGGGGCATAGCTTGCGCGGCCGGTACTTTTCTTATACCAATCTAAAATCCGCCCGACAAAGGGAGAAATTAAGGTCACACCTGCTTCCGCACAAGCAATGGCCTGGTGTAAGCCAAAGAGGAGGGTTAAATTGCAATGAATTCCTTCTTTCTCCAGCACCTCCGCAGCCTTAATCCCTTCCCAAGTGGAGGCAATTTTAATTAAGACCCGATCTGGGCCAATCCCGGCGGCGGCATATTGGGCAATCAAGTCGCGGGCTTTTTTAATGGTAGCTTCGGTGTCGTAGGAGAGACGAGCATCAACTTCCGTGGAAACCCGACCGGGAATAATTTGGAGAATCTTTAAGCCAAAGGCTACAGCCAAGCGATCAAAAGCCAGGGAGGTAATTTCTTTTTCAGTCGCGGCTGATCCTAAATCTGCTTTGGCTTTGAGTAAGGTTTCGTCCACAATGGCCTGGTATTCCCCCATTTGGGCCGCTGCGGTAATCAGGGAGGGGTTGGTGGTTGCATCCCGGGGCGTAAATTGTTCAATGGCCTGGATGTCACCGGTATCGGCCACCACCACAGTCATTTGGCGCAGTTGATCCAATAAATTCATAGGATGCGGTTCTCCCAGTCGTCTCTTCCAATCTAGTCGTTGCGTTCTAATTCCGGCCGAATTTGAGCGCCCTTGCAACAATGATTAACTCGGTAAACCCCAAGGACTTGCTGAAATTCCAGATTTAATTTGGGATCACGGGGCAGAAGTCGCTGCATCGCTCAGCAATATCTCGGCCTGGAGCAGGGTCAGAATTTCTGTTAACCGACTCGGTTGGGAAATGTATAAATAGCCTAAAAGAGCTTCGAGGCTTGTGGCCTGTTGATAGATTTGGGCAGAAACCCGCTTGGGGCCAGTAGTAGCTGCATTCCGTCCCTGGCGGATAATTTCCAGTTCTTGGGGAGTGAGATGCACCAAAATATTTTGTAGGTACTTGGCCTGGCTTTCGGCTTTGACATGTTCCACCACAAGGCGATGATAATCGGCAATTCTCCGGGGTGGGTCTAAGCAGAGGGAGCGAATAAATAATTCATAAATACTATCTCCCAAGTAGGCTAAGGCCGGAGTCGGGTAATGATTGGGGAAAGCCTGGCGATCCGGCCCTGGAATCAACAATGGATGACCGAACGCTGTCATGGCGTGGGAGACTGGGGAATTAGGAAGAACTGGAACTGATTATTTACCGATTATTTACCAGCCGAGTCAGCAGTTTCGATGTTGGCTAGAGCCGTACTCAAGTCCGGTTGTAGGGAAAGGAATTTTTCCAACCGCACCAGTTTAACGGTCTGGGTGACACGGGGATTACTGACAATTTGCAAAGTCCCGCCACCGTCTTGGACTTTTTTGGCCAACTGCACCAAGACCCCCAGGCCAGAGCTATCAATAAACTCAATTTTCGAGAGGTCAAGGATCAAATGCTTGGGCCCTTCCTCAATGCACTTGGTCAAGACTTTCCGAAAAGCAGGTTCAGAAAAGGCATCAATTAAACCAGTGAGGCGAAACAGTTGCAAATTGTCCCTAATCTCGCGGGTGCCTCGTAAACTTACCGTGAGGGAGAGTGGTTCAGAAATGCTGGCCTCCTGTGGCGGAATCTCAACAGAAAATTTAGAACTTCAGTATAGGCAGTCTCAGGCCCCTTGTCTATCCCCTCCGCCCCCAGGCCTGGGTAAAGACAGCCCCCCAAACCCAGGGAAAACCAGGAAAGGGCTGGGACAGTCTCTAGGGTAACAGGAGCATGGCATCACCAAAGGAGTAAAACCGATAGCGGGCCTGGATCGCCAAGTGATAGAGGTCTAGTAAGGCTTGTCGGCCAATTAAAGCACTGACCAAAAGCAACAAACTGGAGCGGGGTAAATGAAAGTTGGTGATTAAACCCTCGACCACTTGCCATTGATAACCCGGATAGATAAACAGGTTAGATTCTCCGCAAAATGGGGCAAGTAGTCCTCCTTGGGCAGCGGTTTCCAACGAGCGAACAACGGTTGTCCCCACAGCAATAATCCGGCCCCCGCTGGCCTGGGTTTTCTGAATTTGGGCAACGGTGTCCGGACTAACTTCAATCCATTCCTGGTGGAGTTGATGTTGGGTGACATCTTCCAATTCCAGGGGGCGAAACGTGCCCAGGCCAACATGGAGAGTAACAAAACAATGGTTAATTCCGCCATCTTGGAGAGTTTTTAACAGGCCAGGGGTAAAGTGTAAACCTGCGGTTGGGGCCGCCACTGCACCAGGAATTTGCCCATAGACGGTTTGGTATTGCTCAGGGCAGGCCGGGTGGCGATCAATATAGGGCGGCAGGGGCATTTCCCCGAAGTTGTCAAGCTGATCTAAAAGTCGTTCACCAGGGGGTAAATCAAACTCCATCAGGCGACCACGGGTTTTGGGATCATAGGCAAGGATTTCAGCCCGATAAATCTTGTCCTGGTCTGTCCGATCCCGAAACTCGAGGCGATGGCCTGGGCGGATGCGTCTGCCGGGTTTGACTAGACCTAGCCATTGGCGCGGTGTTTTTTCAGCCAGGAGTAAGACCTCCACCGGGACAGGAATTTTACCGATTTTTTGCCCCCGCAACCGGGCTGGAATCACCCGCGTGTTATTCAGGACTAAGAGGTCGCCTGGGTGTAAAAACTGGGGTAACTCTCGAAACTGATGATGGGTAATTTCCCCGGAGCGAAAGACAAGCAATCGGGAACTATCGCGGGGTTCGGCGGGGGCCTGGGCAATCAGTTCGGGGGGCAACTCGTAATCGTAACTGCTGAGTTGGAGATCTGTGGGGGTAGTCACGGGTGCAAATGAGGGATATGGGCAACTTAGGCCGAAACCTGTAAGGGTAAAATCAATCGACTCAAGACACGGTCATCCTCTAGTTTATACAGGTCTAGGGTTGCGCCTAGTTGGGCAACAATTCCAAAGCAAGCCCGCAGATGTCGCCCAGGGGGTTGATCGAGGGTGGAGGGGGCCAACCAATCCAGGTGTTCTCGATGGTGAAGATCAATCAGTAGGCGGGGGTCAATCTGGCCATCATCGGTAATGGAAAGTTCAAGCCACTGGCTATCAATGGCCTGGCACCAAATATCAATCCGGCCCTGGGCCTGGGAGCGTTGGGCCGCGCAGAGTAAGAGTTCCTGCAAAACTAAATCAATTTTGGCAATATCCCCCGTTACCGACAGCATTTCTGGATTATGTACCTGTGTCCAAAGTTGTTTTTGCTTGACGAGGGACTCAATCCGCTCAAGGGAACGTCTCAACAATGTCGAGAGGCCGAGGGATTCTTGCTGTTGTCCCATAGTCGGTTTTAACTCCCAGGCCTCCTGTTGCAGTAGGGGAACTAAGCTGGTGAGTTGGCTTTGAAACTGCTGACCGGTGCGAGCTAATTGGGAGGGAGCCACAGGAGGATGACTCGTTAACCCCTGATACAGTTGCTGATAAGTCCCACCCAGATCCCGGTAGAGATTTTCAATTCGCCGGTGTTTATACCAATTGAGCATCTCTAACCGCTGCCAGCCCTCAATTAGAACGTTGGATAAGGAAATACTCCGGTGGGCATAGGCCAAGTGATTGACGAGGGTAATCAGGGCTTCAAAATAGGCCGGGGGCCAGCTGCGATCTTGGCGGTCTGCAACAATGATGACTCCTGAGGGTTGGTACTCCGGATCCGTACGCAGGGCCATGGCTAAAACTTGACCAATTTCTTGACCTGTGAGCCATTCCCGGGTTTCTGGAGCTAGATCAGTGGGGCCGAGTTGAATTACCTCTGGGTAAGGGTGGGGATGGTTAAGAAAGGTAGATGCATCAGCCTGGGAAATTTCCAAGGCGGCCTGAATCAGGGGATCGCGGTTAATATCAATTTCGTAGTTGGCGCGAATACTAAACTTAGGTAGAACTTGGGGTGGGACAATAATCCAACCTTGGGTTTGGCCGGGCTGCCAGGTAATCAAAGCCACTAGGGGGGCCTGGAGCAGTTCCATCAAATTTTGAATGCTGGCCAACTCTAACCGCTCTAGATTTTGGGTTTTTTGGATCGCCACTAAGCCCCGCTGGAGGGCCTGGTAAAGATGTTGCTGTTGCTGGGTTTGCTGTTGGAGTTGCCATTGCTGGGTGAGAACTCCCAATTGGCGGGCAATGATTTGGGCTGACTGTAAATCCGACTCCAACCAGGCCGAGCCAGTATTGCGACCAATCAAGAGAAAGTGGTTTGGTGTGCCCGTGGCCTGGGTGGAAATGACCAGCCAAGCCGGACAATGGAGGCTCAATAGGGCTTGGTGCCAACTAATCAACCGTAGGTCTTGGGCTAAATCATTAATGACTTCTGGATCAGGCTTATTGGATAGGTTTCGCCAATCTAAACTGCTCAAGGCCGCTAATTTGACCAGGCCAGCCCGGCCCCTAGGGAGTGGGTATTGATGCACAACGGTGAAAGTACCCGTATCGGGGTCGTGGCGAACCAGAAGCGTGGCTTGGGCTTGGAGGTGATTCACCAGTTGCTCACAGGCCTGGCGTAATACCCCTTGCCAATCTTGATCCGAACAAATGGCCTGGGTGAGACCACTGGCTAATTCTCGGGCTGCCTCAGCTTGGGCTAACTTGGATTCAGCCATTTCCACAGGGGCAAAGAGGGCGACAAACTGAGCCGCAACCCGTAACATTTGCCGCTCGGCCTCTGACCAAATCCGAGATTGGGGCATATCAGCAATTAAGAACCCCCAGAGTTGCTCTCCCAAAATTACGGGTGCAGCTAAGATGGCAGTTGCTTTCAGTAATTGCAAGAGGGGAATTGGGGATTGGGAACTGACTAGGCTATGGGCATCACTAATGGCCACAACCTGACCACTGCGGAGGGTTTGGCAAAAGGCCGGAATCACCTGGGCCGAAATCAGGACAGTCTTACGTTCATTTTCCCGTGGCAGGGGCTTATCGGCAGTCGTCCGGCGGCGCACATAGTCTTGGGTTTCTGCTTGCCAAGTAAACAGGCTGGTGTGGGCGGGTTGGAGGGCCTGATGTACCCGTTGGAGGAGGGCATCAATTCGGGCTGTGACCGTAGGGGTTTGGCTTACCTCTTGTAATAGTTGACTGGCTAAGGTGGCATCAAGGGGAGGCGGGCTTGGGTCAAGGGGGGGCGGTAGGTCACTGACTAGTGGTAATTGGGCGGCCGCCGGGATGGCCTGGGGAGCAGCCGTAGCCCTTGAGCGAGGCAAGGAAGCCCTTAAACGGTAGATTTCTTGGGTCAAGCCCGATAAGAGGATCGCGACCAAATGTTGTTCTTGGCCCCGGAGAATTTCCCCCCAGTGGTTGGAGCCAATCAAAACCAGGCCGAGGCAATCCTCTCTGGCACCAATGGGATACACAACTGTGCCCTGGATCCGCAGTTTTTTCGCCACCCGACACCATTCCCCAGCCCGTGGTTCAGCCTGTAAATCAGGAACCGAGACCGGATGTTTTTGCATGATCACCTGATCCAACAGGCCCCCTGCTGTGGCGGGAAAGCGTTGCTTTAAGAAGTTTGGAGTCCCCACTGCGGTCTGTCCCCCCTGCCCCTGGAGAGATTGATCAGCCCCTTGATAAGTTGCCAGCCAAACCAGATGGACTCCCGATAATTGGCAGAGAAAATCAATCACCAAGGGCCATAAAGCCGCCAAGTCCGTTTGCTGCCGGAGTTGATCCAGAGTCGTTGCCAACAAAGCCACCGTCATGTCATCTGAGGAGCGGCTAAGGCTGGTTCCGCCCCGCTCGGGTAGTGGGCCTGTAGCTGGATTCGTCATCGTTAAAAACTACGGGGATAATGGGGTGACCGGTGAACCAGGGCCATGGAGGCAACCTACTTAGTAGGTCGGAACTGCGGGATCAACCTCTAGACTCCAAGCATTGATCCCCCCTTTGACATTAATTCCGGGGATGCCGGCCTGGCTGAGAATTCCCAAGGCTTTGGCAGAGCGTCCCCCCATCTTACAGTGGGCAATCAAACGATGACCGTTGAGGAGTTCTTTAACCTTCGTAACTCCCCCTCCATTTTCAATCTCTGGTAGGGGGATCAGCACAGCACCGGGGATGCGGGCAATTTCGTACTCATTGGGATTACGGACATCAATTAAGAGATAGTCATCGGCATCGCTATCGAGCAGTTGTTTTAATTCAGTCACCGTCATTTCTTGCATTTCTGCCATTTGTTTAGCCTCTTCTGCCTTGGCTTGGGAAATTCCACAAAACTCTTCGTAATCAATCAATTCCTGAATCACCGGGCGGACGGGGTTAGGCCGCAGTCGTAATTCCCGGAATTTCATATCCAGAGCATTAAATAACAGCAAACGGCCACTCAGGGTTGTCCCTTGCCCAAGGATGATCTTGATGGTTTCGGTGGCTTGAATCACCCCAATAATGCCGGGGAGAATCCCCAAAACCCCACCTTCGGCGCAGGAGGGAACCAGGCCTGGGGGCGGTGGCTCTGGATAGAGATCCCGGTAATTGGGGCCATCTTGATAGTTAAAGACCGTGGCCTGGCCCTCAAATCGAAAAATCGAGCCATAGACATTCGGCTTGTTAAGGAGCACACAGGCATCGTTAACGAGATAGCGAGTGGGGAAATTATCTGTCCCATCCACCACAATGTCGTATTGGGCAACAATTTCCAGGGCATTGGCGGCACTGAGACGGGTGGGGTAAAGCTCGACTTGACAACGGGGGTTAATTTCTAAAATTCGATTTTTAGCCGACTCAATCTTTGGTTTACCGACCCAGGATGTGCCATGAATAACCTGGCGTTGGAGGTTGGAGCTATCCACAATGTCAAAATCAACAATCCCCAGATGCCCAATGCCGGCTGCTGCTAGGTAGAGGAGGAGGGGTGAACCCAGGCCCCCTGTCCCAATACAGAGCACTCGCGCCGCCTTCAAGCGTTTTTGGCCATCCAAGCCTACTTCCGGCAAAATCAAATGTCGAGAATAGCGTTCGTACTCGTCTTTTTCTAGTTGAATAGCATCCAGGTTGGGATTGAGCATGGTTCAGAAATCAGGTGGCAATAGTTTAGGGGCAGAGGGCAGCGGAAACTGTCTGCCTATTTCATCAGTTTATCGCTAAAGCTTGGGGAGCCTCAGAGTTACGCAACAATGATTTAACTTTGGTTGCTGTTTTATGAATGTTAACGGCTCTCAGTTGTTAAGCTGTGCGCCAATCTCTTTGGATTTCATCGGCAACGCGGCGATAGTCGGCAGTGGCTTCTTTGGCGTGATTTCCTTTCCACTGGGTAATGGGGACTCCATCCAGGGCTGCCCGTTGGTGGGCTTTGTAGGAGCGAATAAAGGCATGACAGGTGGCAATCCCCAATTGGAGGAGTGTATTTTGAGCTTCTAAGGCTTCCGGAATGCTGCGGGGATCCACTTGGGTTAACAGGACACGGTGGGGCACATGGCTAGGTTGAACAATCGCTTTGATAGTCTCAATCAGGGCAGCTAAGTCAATGGGGGCGGGTTGGGTGGGCAGGAGGAGGTAATCGGCGATGGGAACAACAGCAGCCAGGGAGTTGGCCGATAGGGAGGGGGGAGTATCCACCACAATCAAGTCATAGTTGGGGAGTTGCCGCACTTTACCCAGGAGCTTGGGGTCTTGTTCTTGAGCCAAATCAAAATCCATCGGTAAACCATGGCGTTGAAACCACCAAGTAGCCGAGGCCTGGGGATCTGCATCTACCAAAAGAACTTTCTGGGTTTCGGCAAAGGTCGCTGCTAAGTTGATCGCTGTTGTGGTTTTCCCGACTCCGCCCTTCCCATTCAAGACAACCAATAGACGTGGCATACTCACAAGACTCTCATCCCTGTAATGTCATCGTGATTAAGTTTTGCCCATTTTACCTGAGTATTATGGCAAGACTACTATACCCTCGTAGTTGAGGATTTATCCCGTTACCCAGGCTGTTGTGAGAGAGTAGAACTGTCATTAAAACTGGTGGAGAAACCGGAGATCACTGCTGTAGAGGCGGCGAATATCATCAATTTGGTGCAGCACCATCGTAAACCGTTCAATTCCCAGGCCAGCCGCAAAACCACTATATATTTCCGGATCGTAACCAACATTTTTAAGGACATTGGGATCCACCATGCCGCACCCCATCACCTCCAGCCAGCGGCCGTTCCATTCCACATCTACTTCGGCGGAGGGTTCCGTAAAGGGGAAATAACTGGCCCGAAACCGAATCGGGACATCCCCAAAGATTTCCATCAAAAAGGACTTCACCGTTCCCTTTAAATCCGTAAAGGTCAGCCCTTCATCCACCGCTAAGATCTCCAACTGATGAAAGACGGCGGCATGGGTGGCATCTTCCGTATCGCGGCGAAAACAGCGGCCGGGGGCAATCAACCGAATCGGGGGGTCGTTCAACTCCATGTGGCGAATTTGGATTGAGGAGGTATGCGTCCGCAGCAGGTTCCCATCGGGCAAATAAAACGTATCCTGCATATCTCGGGCCGGATGATCTTCGGGGGTGTTCAGGGCCTGGAAGTTGTAATAATCCGTTTCCATTTCTGGGCCTTCGTCCACTATGTAGCCCAGGCCAATGAAAATATCAATAATCCGATCCATCGTGGCATTGAGGGGATGAATCCGGCCTTGGGGACGGTAACAACCTGGCATCGTGACATCAAGGGTCTCGGCGGCGAGTTGAGCTTCGATTTGGGCCGTTTGGAGGGCTACTTTTTTTTGCTCAAGACTGGCCTGGACTTCATCTTTGAGAATGTTGGCCAACGCGCCGAGACGGGGCCGATCAGCAGGGGGAAGTTTACCCATTGCCCCCAGAATGGCTGAGAGTTGCCCCTTTTTGCCGAGATAACCAATCCGGAATTGTTCCAGTTCCTCTAGGGACTGGGCCGCCGTAATACTAGCAATGGCCGTCCCTTGCAGATCATTGAGTTGTTTTTCTAAGGCAGCCAAGTCAATTACAGGGGAGGTCATCGGTTTGCGGCAATCACTGTTTCTACTCTACCGCACTGGTCTCTCCCGGCTGCATTGGAGCGAGCTGCTTGGTCAATCAGGCTGGGGTAACCTAGGGCTTAAACTCTTGGTAAGGATAGGTCACATTAGGGACATCTCGAAAAGCAGGATGTTGAGCCCGTTCCAGGCCAATCCGATAGGCAGAATAGCCCAGAAAAACAATTAGGGTGTTGACGGTGATTAAGAGCAACAGTTTTCGATTGCCAACAACGGGTTGCGTTAGCCGGACTGTGCGACTTAAGACCGGAAATTGACCAGCCATAACAGTTTTCCTCCAGTACCTCAAAGTTTTAGAACCTTTTCTGACTTAAAACCCAACCTTGGCTCGTGCAGAGATTTTAAGTAGAACTTTATGGGCCAAACCTATCACCCCGACAGTTGTCAATCCTGCTTTTGGGGTAATTCTTAACCTGAGAGATGAAGAACTATTAAGCGGACTGCTAATACCCCAAACTCCAGGACTAGCTCGTCTTGTTACCACTTCTTAATAAAAAGTTACATTCTTATTGATAATTACTTGCATCTAATGCTTTACGATATTGCCTAGAAGTTATTGAGAATCTATTTCAATAGAAGGATGATTGTTCTCTCCCAATTCACGACTCCTTAGGCTGGGTTGCATCGAAAAGCCCGGGTTTAAAACCGAGGGTTTAATCTTATGCCCTGATCCTAATCATTTTCAGGACTGTCCAACGGGGAACGGAATTGTCAATTATCCTTCTTTGTCAAAACGGATTTGAGTGACTTCTCTAAATTGATCAAAACTATTCTCATTAGTGAGGTGTATCTCTATGACTGTGGTAACGGATCCCTTAACTGGATCGTCTCCACCCAGGCCGATGACTGCCAGTGCGGGGATGCAGACCTATGGCCAGGCAACCGTTAACTATGACTGGTGGGCCGGTAATGCGCGCTTTGCGGAAAAGTCTGGGTTGTTTATTGCGGCCCATGTAGCCCAAGCAGCACTGACGGTGTTTTGGGCCGGGGCGTTTACCCTCTACGAAATTTCTCTGTTTGATGCCAGTCAGCCCATGGGTGAGCAGGGCCTGATTCTCCTGCCCCATTTGGCCACCCTGGGCCTGGGCATTAGCGATGGTGGACAGGTGACAGATACCTATCCCTACTTTGTGGTGGGGGTTGTGCATCTGATTGCTTCGGCAGTTTTGGGGGCAGGGGCACTGTTCCATATTCTGCGGGCCCCTGAAAGTCTTGAAACGGCTAAAGGCCAGGCCCGCCGCTTTCATTTTGCCTGGGATGACCCCAAGCAGTTAGGGATTATTCTCGGCCATCATCTGCTCTTTTTGGGGGCTGGAGCTTTATTGCTCGTGGCTAAGGCGATGTATGGGGGGGGACTGTACGATGCCACCTCGGAAACCGTCCGCATCATTAGCCAACCGACCCTTGACCCCCTAGTGATCTACGGCTATCAAACCCACTTTGCCAGTATTAGTAGCCTTGAGGATTTAGTCGGTGGTCATCTCTATGTTGGAATTTTGCTGATTGGTGGGGGTATTTGGCATATCTTAGTTCCCCCCTTACCCTGGGCCCGTAAGGTACTTATTTTTTCAGGGGAAGCAATTCTGTCCTATTCCTTGGGCGGGATTGCCTTGGCGGGTTTTGTGGCGGCCTATTTTTGTGCCGTGAATACCTTAGCCTACCCAACTGAGTTTTACGGCCCACCGCTGGAAATTCGCTTAGGGATTTGCCCATACTTTGCCGACACCGCCACCGACCTTCCCTATGGAGTCCACACAGCCCGAGCCTGGTTGGCTAATGCTCATTTCTTCTTGGCATTCTTCTTTCTCCAAGGTCATCTCTGGCACGCTTTACGGGCGATGGGGTTTGATTTTCGGCGCATCTCCCAGGCCATTGATGCCATTAGTGATGTCTAGGTAGCCAGGAACAAGGCAGAAGCTAGAAGTAAATCTCTCGATTTTTAGGTTTAGATTTTGCTTTTAACTTTTGCCTGATCAACAAGTTGTATTTGGAGAAACTCGGATGACAAAAATTGGTTTGTTTTATGGCTCCCAAATGGGAAACACGGCCGATATTGCCGAGAGAATTGCCCAGGCCTGGGGTGGGGATCTGGTGGAGGTTCAGGATATTGCCCAGGCCAGCCCCGATGATTTGGCTAACTATAGCTGCTTGATCATTGGCTGTCCGACTTGGAATATTGGCGAACTCCAAAGTGACTGGGAGGCGTTTTTCCCGGACTTGGCGGACGTGAACTTTGCCGGTAAACAGGTGGCCTACTTTGGACCTGGGGATCAAGTGGGCTATGCTGACAACTTTATGGATGCCCTTGGGATTTTAGAGGCAGAAATCTCTCGTTTAGGGGGAAAGACGGTTGGATATTGGCCAACTACGGGCTATGACTTTAATGAATCTCAGGCAGTCAAAAATGGTAAGTTTGTGGGTCTAGCCTTGGATGAGGATAATCAAGCGGAATTAACCGACTCCCGCATCCAGGCCTGGGTGAGCCAACTGAAAGGAGAATTTCAACTTCCATAGTTTCCTTAACGGACTCAGGCTTGTTTGAGTTGGGGAAATTTGGGGGTAGTTCGACAGGTTTCTCCAACTAAAGCCTTTTTGATTAAGAATTGATTCAGAGACTTTACTTGGCTAGGTATAGTTATTTCTGCCAAAACTGGGACATTTAAGGCGGCGGCTCGTCATGGTTTCAAATCTTTTGGGGTTTGATTCCTAAGCGAAATGACTATAGAACATGATGCGGCAATCCTGATGGAATTTATTGCAAAGCCCATACTCACCTGATTTATCAAGCTCCAATTTAATATATTTTAGCTAGATTTTTTGGCTCTCGATATGGAGAGATATTAGCGAATAGATTTTCAGGTGGTGATTGAGCTACAGACGGTAGAGTTGTCGCTTCCAGGATTCGGTTCAAAACTCTTTATCCCATCTCAGATCATCCAAACGGCTTTCCGGTGCGTACATTTTGTGTTGTTGCTAGACACCCACCATGAAAGTTACCTACTATGCCGCTCTTGCTTCCCTAATGGCTCTTTCTGCCTTGACCTACTATGGCAGTTCTAAAAGTCATGCCGTCTCTGGTGCATCTCCATTAACGTCCCAAATTGCAAATAAGCCCAACCCCTGTGCCAGTAAAAACCCCTGTGCCTCTAAAAATCCTTGCGCAGCTGCAACTAAACAATCGTTGATCTACAGTGACCAGGCCGGGATTGCCTTAAAAGGTCAGGATGTAGTCAGCTACTTTACCCAAGGACGGGCTGTTTCAGGCAGTGGCCAATACACGTTTAAATGGCAAGGAATGAACTGGCACTTTTCCTCCGCCACCAATCGGGATTTATTTGCTGCCAATCCCAGTCAATATGCACCCCAGTACGGTGGGTATTGTGCCAAGGCCATGGCGGAAGGGAATATTGCCCCTACAGATCCGAAGGCTTGGTACATCCATCAAGGCAAGTTGTACTTGAACTATGACAAAGGGGTGCAGCAAACTTGGTTACAGAACTTACAACAGAATATTACCCTTGCCAATCCCAACTATCCGAAAGTATTGACGGTAGCCCAATAAAGATTTGCTCTAACCTGTTCATGACTCAGAATGGTTGGTGATCCTGATGATGATACAAGACTCCCCGGCTTTTGGTGGCCAGGCTTATTGGGCCAATGCGGCGGGTATTTGTCAGCCCTTAGTGGGTCAATTAACACCCTTAGCCAACAGTCCCCTGCGGTTATATCGGTTTCTGACCCATGTTGAGGATATTCTGCTGACAGTGCAGGAGGATGAGCAGCGATTGCAATTGTTATGTCCGTTGGTGCAGCGATTGTTGGCAGATTCTCCTTGGCTGGCCTGGCCGGACTTAGTCCCTGATCCGGTTCTGGGTTGGGGCGTTCAGACACTCTATGATGAGCCATTTTATCCTCTCACTGTGCAGCGCGTGGCCTGGAGTCCGGGGGCAAAGTCACCCATTCACAATCACGGGGCCTGGGGAATTGTGGCTATGCTAGATGGCCAGGAGCAAAATACCTTTTGGCAAGATTCACCCGCCGCCGCAATTCCGCCTCAACTTGAACCGGGAGTAACCTTAACCCTCAGCCCAGGCGATATTCTGGGGCTTATGCCAGAAACAATTCATCACGTGGAAGCACTTAGCCCCCATCCCACCTTGAGTTTTAATATCTACGGAGAAACGAATTATGATCAGCGTTGGGAGTTTGATCCGTTAAATGGCACTGCCTCCTTGTTTTAGTCCTAAAATTTCGGACGGGGACAGATATTGAAATACCTCAAAGTCAGGAAGTGGGGCTTTTTCTCAGGGTAATTTTCGCTAGACTGCCTGGGACTGCTGATGTTAGCGAGCAATTATGATTCTTAAAGATTTAAGTGATGCCGAGCTAATTACAAGAGCACGCCAAGGCCAGCACCAAGCCATGGGTATTCTTTATGATCGCTACGGCAGTTTTGTCTATCACTTGGCGTTACGGATTTTGAACAATGTAGAAGAGGCAGAGGATATGACTCAAGATATTTTCTCTCAACTTATAAATAAGGCTTATAACCAGGATCGGGGGTCTTTGCGGGCTTTTTTAACGGTTCTGACTCGGTCGCGTTCGATTGATCGACTCCGAAAATTAAATGCCCAAAATAAAAATATCCAATACATTTTTGAAACCAAGCCAGTCTATACCTCGGCCCAGGAAGTAGCGAATACGGATGAGCGGCAACGGGTTCGCCAGGCCTTAGATCAACTTCCCGCAACTCATCGCCAGGTCTTAGAACTTGCTTATTACAGTGGTCTGAGCCAATCTGAAATTGCGGCCAACCTAGATACTCCCTTAGGAACGATCAAATCTCGGGCCCGGAATGGTTTGATTCAACTAAAACGCCTGTTAGCAGATTTGAGGGAATAACAATGGTGCAGTTGCCACCCCAAGCGGATTGGGAAAATCTTTTTGCTGGGTATGTCCTGAATAATCTCTCAGACACCGAGACAGCCCAGGTGCAAGAGTTGTTACGCGTCCATCCTGAGTTGAAAGCAGAAATCGAGCAGTTCCAAATGGCTTTTGATCACTTACCTCTGTCTTTGCCAAGTTCGCCACCCCCACCCCGCTTACGCCATAAAATTCTTGAAATCGCCTCGATAAAACCCGATCAAACTCATGTCCGAAGATTTACTGGGCCGGGGCTGCTTCTGGGGATTGGGGGTTTGGCCACCCTTTTGGGAGTTGGCTGGGCCTGGGATGGATATCACTTGCGTCAACAACTGGCTGGGATGCAAGCGGAACTCACCCAAATCCAGGCACAATTGCAACAATCTGCCCCAAATCGGAGTCGAACATTGATGTTGGCCGGGATGGGAGGCGCGTCTGATGCAACAGGAGTGTTAGCGGTTGCCCCAGAGGATAAAACAGCCGTCATCAGTATTGATCATCTTGCTCCGTTACCCCCAGGCCAGGTTTATCGGCTTTGGGCGGCTGTGGATGGCAAGAAAGTAAATTGTGCGGAATTTGTGCCCGATTCATCGGGACGGGTCTTCGTAAAGTTACCGTTAGAACCTGCCTTAATGAGTTTGACGAGTGTTGCGATTACGATTGAACTGGCTTCTGCCCCGTCTGTGCCTCAGGGGGAAGTTGTCATGCTTGGTGAAATTTAATTCTACTCATTCTTGTTTTCATTCTTATTGTCAACTTGTTATTTCTGCTGATACTTAGTTGTAGGATATTACCTCCAATGATCACCGCTTCACCTGTTCATAGACGGAAATCTACTCGAATACATCCCCGCAGCTTGGTAATTGTTCTTGGTTTAATGGCCGCCTTGAGCTTATTCTGGATAGCGTGGCAGGAATTATCCAAAATCGGCTGTGTTTTAGAGTCCTGGCTAGAACAATATCAAGATCCGGCCTGGTTAGAAATTAGTTATTTGCCGGACTGGTATATCTGGAGCTTGCCCTTTGGCTTGATGGGCCTGGCCTGGGGATTAACGAAACTCTCACCAAACCCCAAAGTCTGGTCACAGGTAGTGATGGTGGCGATTTTGCTGGCCCTACTGGTGCGCTATGTCCTGTGGCGGGTGCTGACAACCTTAAACTTTGACTCTCCCTCCGCTGCGGTGGTGAGTGTGGGTTTCTTAGGCCTGGAATTGTTGGTTTTGGCCGGGCAGGCCTGGCAGTTAAATTGGCTGCTTTATGAACGCCCCAAGGTTGACTCGGCTCCCAATCCTGATCTCCAGGCCCAACCATCCTCAGCCCCAATCCAGACCGCTGTTTATGGCCCCAAGGTTGATATTTTAATTCCGACCTACGATGAACCCCTGACTATTCTCAAGCGAACGATTGTCGGGTGTCAGGCCTTGGATTATGAAAACTTTGAAGTCTTTTTGCTAGATGATACCCGTCGCCCCGAAGTGAAAGAATTAGCGGCCATGCTTGGATGTCATTATCTAACCCGTCCTAATAATCTCTATGCCAAAGCTGGAAATCTGAATCATGGCCTGGAATTTTGCCAAGGGGAACTGGTGGTGGTGTTTGATGCTGACTTTGTCCCAACCCGTAATTTTTTAACCCGGACAGTCGGCTTTTTCGCAGATCCCACAGTCGGCCTGCTGCAAACCTATCAGAGTTTTTATAACCATGATCCCGTAGCCCGCAACCTTGGCTTAACCGACACTCTGCCCCAGGAAGTGGAAATATTTTCCCGCCATTATCAAGTTTTGCGGGATGCCGTCGAGTCTGCCATTTGCTATGGGAGTGCGTTTGTGGTGCGGCGGGCGGCATTGGAAGCGGTAGGAGGATTTGATGTCGATACTCTGAGTGAAGATTATTTGACGGGGGTGCGGCTGAGTAGTTTGGGCTATCGGGTGTTGTATTTGGAGGAAAGTTTAAGTGCAGGCCTGTGTGCCGATGATTTGGCGGGGCATATTCAACAGCGGTTGCGTTGGGCCAGGGGGAGCTTGCAGTCTTTTTTTGTAGGGGCGAACCCCTTGACCATTGCTGGCCTAAACCGACAACAACGAATCGCTCACCTCGAGGGATTAGTCCAATGGTTTCACAGCCCCATTCGTCTAATTTTCTTGCTCTTGCCCTTAGTTGCCAATGGCCTGGGCCTGGTCCCGATTAAAGCCACGATTGCCGCTTGGATATTTTATTCCTTGCCCTATTACTTAGTTACCTTGAGCAGTTTTAGCTGGCTGAATGGGCGCAGTCGCTCGGCCTTAATGTCTGATGTTTATAGTGTTTTGCAATGCGTACCGATTACCATCACGGTGTTTCAGACGCTGTTATTTCCCTTTGGACGCTCATTTCAGGTCACTCCCAAGGGACGACAACGCTGGTACTATCGCTTGAATGGGAGGGTGGCCTGGCCGTTATTGCTGTTACTGGGGGCCTCTCTCATTAATTTATTGTTTTGTGCTTGGGCATTGCTGCAACCGGAGGAGAGGGTTAGCCCTTGGGAGCAAATTGGCCTGGTCTGGAGTATTTACAATCTCCTGGTTTTGAGCCTGGCGGTGATGGCCTGTGTGGATGGCCCGCAAGTGGATGGGTTTCTTTGGTTTGCCTTAAAACGGCCCCTAACTGTAGATATAAAAACTAGTAAGGATTGGGAGGTGCGCGGCCAGGTGCGGTTGCTTTCGGAAGGGGGGGCTGTGATTGATTTAGAAACACCAATTATTCTTCCCCCTGGGACAACCTTAGAGTTGGAATTTGGTAAATCCCACTTTAAACTTCTTGCCCAGGCCATCAGTCATGGATCGGAACAAGCGGGGCCTGGTCAGGAGTTGCGGGTGATGTTTGAGGAGCTAAGTTTACCCGAATATCGCAAGCTGGTGCAGCTTTTGTTCTGTCAGCCTGGTCAGTGGTGTTGGCCTAAATCCCAAGGAGAACTCAAAACCCTTGGACAATTACTTAAAACCCTAGTTCGACCGGCCTGGCAACGATATCCCCAAGGACGATTAACCCCTGTGGTGATTGATTTACCCCCAGGCCATGATTTACCCAGGTCTCAATTACCCAAAGAAACCTTTGCTTAATCCAGTCCAGATTGGGATTCAGAGCTATTTCTACTCAGTCGCTCAGATTAACTAGGTGCAATCAAGGACAGCCCATCGATATTGCTGTTGTTGATCAAAATGAATCTTCAAGTTTTTGGGCAACAATCAACGGCTCTACAGTCAGAATCAACTGAGGGGTACTAACTTGAGTAGCACGCCAAATAACTTCTATAGTTATTTTGATTAAGAGTGAGACATTAAGCGGCAGAATAGTTGCGGATAATTTTGTCAACAGATGTGCCGATGTCAGCATACATCCTGGCTCGTTTTAGAGCACTGAAATCACGCTCTATCTTGTTAGAGACCAACGATCGTGCACAGCATCACAGTCTTCTGATGTATCGAAGCATGATCCAAAATCAGAAGGAGGGTTGGTCTAATTCCGGCAAGCAATAGTGGCTCAACCATGCTGTAAATCCCACCGGATCGAGAGAAGCATCCAAGAGCATGGGGGCAATAAAATCCTTGAGGTGATGATGTCTAGCAGCAACCAGACTCTCTCGTTTGCGTCGTTTTCCTTGTTGCGCTCCAAATAAGCGTTTTCCCCGTTTTGACCAGCCATAGACGCAGGTAGGATTGGGGTCAAGTCCACTTTTATCCATGTAAACGAGACTAGAGCTACTCTGCTGTTTTGCCCACGCTTGCAGCGTTTTTGCTAGCTCGCAGAAAATCTTGACGGCTTGAGTGACTTGCCCACCCTGTTTTAGATAGGCCATCACCCGTTCCCGTAAATCCAAGCTGTAACTCATGACCCCTACAGATAACAACAATCATTGAGTTTAGTGCTTTTCTCTCCTCACAGTCCCACTCTGAGTTGGAAAAGCTATAGTCATTTCACTTAGGAATAAAACACAAAAATACTGGAAACCACTATAGCTAGTCGTTTTGAATGTCTCAGTTTTGGTAAAAATGACGATAACTCAGCATAAGTTTAGGTCAGCCCAATAATTGGTTTAGCTTTCTAACAGTTGCAAATTGCTGAGGGTGAGTTCAGTAGTGGTTGTCTGCCCTTGTTCTGAAACATGGACAACTTTTTTGGACAGTAGAAAATAGCCACCCACTTTCTCATAGGTATCGAGGAATTCCACTTCCTGCAAAACTTGATTGCTTTGGGGCTGACGGAAAATGGCTTTATAATGGGTCGAAATGTAGCCCTCTCCCGTATCCAAGGCAGCAAGGTGATCAATGGCAAAGGCCATCCCGCCCATGACCCGACTCACATAGACTACTTGGTTATTGCGAACCCGATAGTTAGACCCCATTGCATCCCCAGTGACTAAAATCTCTACCGCGCCGGTGGCATCCGTATCCCCAACCGTAAAGGTATTTTTCCCGTGGCTGGCCTGGAAGCTATTGCGCTTACGGTGGGTGACCACTTCTTGGAGGGGGCGTTGAATTTCTTTTTGAATGTCCTCAGACTCAATCCCTGTCACCGTGACTTGAAAATTGGCTGTAACCGTTACCTGTCCATGATGACTAATATCCCCTTGATGAAGAATGACATCAGCCAAAAATCCGGGAAAGTTTTCATCCCAGGTGTAACGATTTTCATAGGCAGCTTGAAAGAGGGCTTGGGCATCAAGGGCCTGGGTGGTCGGCATAGAAAACTAACTCCGCAGCGAAGCAATTATGTTTACTATAAATCATCTGCGAAAAAGATTTATAGATTGGGCTAGAGTCCTTGGACAAGGATCAGTGGGAGTTGGGGTTGGCTGATGGCCTGGGCATAGGTTGGGGTTAGGAAAGGGCGAAACTGGGCCTGGTTAGCAATATGGGTTTCGGCAAAAGCAACACTGAGGGCATTTAGGTAACGCCGGGCTAAGGCTGGATCTGGGCCGAATAGGGCTGCGGGTAGAGGAATTGCGCCACCCCCTTGGCCGCCAATCCCAGGATTGTAGTTATGGGTTCCTTTTTGGATGACAGTGAGGTATTTTATCGGGGTTTGTAGCCAAGTAAAGGGTTCAATTTGTTCTAAAACAGCAGGTGTGACCACATCATCGGAGCCCGCTACCACCATCACCGGAATAGCAATTTGCTGAAGACTGGCCTGGCCCAACAGAATCCGTTGAATCGGGTTTAGGGCAATTACCCCTTTGATCCGCTCATCCCGGAGATTGATGGCTTCGGGAGTTAGGGTCATGGCACTACATTGGATGGGAACTGCGATGCTCAAAGCCCCTAGCTCTTGCTGACAGTCCTGTTTGATCTGCTCCCAGTTTAGGTTTGCCCCGGCCAACGACAATACGGTTTGCCCACCAATGGAATGACCAATTGCCCCGGCCTGGTTGGGATTGATTTTGCCTTGGAAACGCGGATCGGCCTGGCTGAGGCGGGTCAGTTCATCCAGCAGAGCCGTAATATCGCGGGGGCGTTCGATAAATTCTTCAGGGCGGATAAACTGTTTTTCCAGGCCGGTTAAAAAAGCTAGGCGTTGCTGGGCGTTACTACCGGGATGTTCCGGGAGAGCAACCGCCAGGCCATAGGATGCGAGATGTTTGGCCAGTTCTAGGAAGTCATTGCGATCAGACCCCAGGCCATGGGAAATAATCATCACCGGAGCCGGCCTGGAAACAGCGGGGAGAAAAACTGTGACTGGAAACTGTCGTTGTCGCTTGGTATCGGTGACGGTAATAGTCTGTTCTTGCCAGGCCACTGGGCCAACTTGGCGCAAATCCGGGAGTTTCTGAAAGTCTATGGGGCCAATGGCTTTAATTTCCGCCGCTGCTCGAGCTTCCAGGCCAGTCATAGCGGTGGTGGTTATTTCCATCAAATGCCCAAACAAACGGAACTGGGCCAAAACACGCTCAGAATTAACGTTAATACAACAGCCAGGCACAAGTCTGAGAATATTGAGGATGCTTAACCCCTCCGGATCCTTAGCCGCTAGGATAAAGGCCGAGCGCAACCCATAAAACCCGTTTTGATTCGCCCCAGTGCGTAAATCTTCCCCCACTGATTTCAGGACAGTTTCCCCCAGATTAGAGTAGAGAAATTGGGAGACGGCAAAAGCTGGCACATTGATCCGGGCCTGGAGAATTTGCCGTAACTCAGCCATTTGTGCGGGAGTAGCCCGTTGGGCATAGCTGGCTAATTCCCCTTGGAGTTTTCCCGATTGGGCATAGACTTCTAAATCCTTAATCGTCAGGTTAAAACGTACGCCACTGAAGGGAATGGAAAACCTTTCCGCAGCAAAACTTTGGGCGTAATCAGCACCCATACCCCCCAAGACCAAACTACCCAGGCCCAAGATTCGTCCCCATCGTGAAATCTGTCTGCGAAGCGAAAGGTTATGCATCATGCCCACGCTGGCCAAGGGAGTCATTCAACCCAAGAAAAGTTAGGTTGCCATCTTCGCCAGAACTGTCCCTAAAAACAGACTAAAAGATTGCTGCATCGTTTGGCCAACCGTTAGAACTTCTTCATGATTCAGAGGGTGATTGGCGATACCTGCACCTAAGTTTGTAATGCAGGAGAGGGCAAGAACTCGCATTCCCATCTGCCGCGCCACAATCACTTCTGGAACTGTTGACATTCCCACTGCATCTGCCCCCAGGCCCCGGAGCATCCGAATTTCTGCGGGTGTTTCATAATTCGGCCCAGGTACGGCTGCATAAACTCCTCGATGACAAGTTAAGCCCAGCGCTTGAGCCGTGACCTGCGCTAAATCCTGCCATTCGCTATCATAGGCTGCCACCAAATCCACAAACCGAGAGCCAAATTCCCCTCCACTCATGCCCCGCAACGGATTATCCACCAACAAATTGAGATGATCGGTAATAATCATTAAGTCTCCCGCCCGAAAATGGGTTTGAACGCCTCCAGCGGCATTGGTGGTAATTAAGCCCTTTGCGCCAAGAAGATGGGCCACCCGCAAAGGAAAGGTTGTTTCGGCGAGAGAATACCCCTCATAAAAATGAAATCTTCCTGAGAGAATCATTAGGGATTTATTTTCGTGCTTGGCCAAAATCAGCTGATTACCATGACCAGCAACGGTGGCCTGGGGAAAGTGGGGAATGCTCCTGTAGGGAAACATCCTTTCGATAGTGATGTATTCGACTAAGCCTCCCCAACCTGACCCTAGAACTACCACCAAATCCGGCGCAAACGAACCCTGGGCCTGAATAAAATCAGCAGTGGCCTGGGCCTGGTTTTTGAGAGATGCCATGGTGACTGAATCAAAGCGTTTTCGAGAGTATCATAGGGGATTCGTTGCTACTTAATTTCGCCTTAATGTAATCACGCAAAATGCCTCCTCCTAGAATATTTAAGAGTAGGCAAAAATACAAAATATTGATTGTTACTGGATGAACAGGTGAACCTGAATACCTAATCCAGAAATATCAGAACCATTAGCAGGATATCTTTATCTCGGCTCTAGTCCTCCCTAACCAGTAAACCAGAATGCAATGTCAGGGTTAGATCCCGCTGAGCATCAATCGCCACCACATCATCTGACACAGGTTTGACGATACCGTTGAGGTTAGAATTATCGGTTGATCCAGGCCCTAAGATCAGCCGCTCGGGGTTGTAATTTCCCCCAGTAATGGCAGAGACTCCCATGGTAATTGCGGCATTGATTAAGTCATTGCGAGACACCGTGAGAGTTGGATTGTTCCCCTTGTTAGTGTTGACATAGTTGGGAACGGTGCCTGGCAAAATCTTCATCACGGCAATGGTTTGATTTCCAGCAAGATTATTCACAGCAGCGGCAACTGTTGAGCCAATCGCAGAGTTTCGCAGCACATTGATGATATTTGGATCACGCAGGCTAAGAGCTTTCCCCACCACTGATGATGTTGCTGAAAGCGGAATCTGTTGGTCATTTTTTAAGCGCAATCCATCTGCAACAAAGCGAGAACCGCCCTGCACAGGCTGGATTTGTCCGTGAATCAGACTACCCCGAGGGATAGCGACCCGCCCCCAGGAATCATTGATATTTGCTGTAGTAGCTAGATTAATCTCTACCGTTTCATTCGGAGCTAGGAGAATCAGGGGAGCGTCTAGATAACGAACTGGAATCTGAGTGCCGACAGCAATATTTGCTGGTGCTTGAGACAAGGAGGGGCGGACAGGGGCTGGAACAGGCGTTGGCGTAGGGGACTGGGGGGGAGCTAAAGCTACATACCGAGTGGGAACAAACGCTTGCGTTCCTGTTTTTGTCGCCTGACAAAGGAAGTTAGCAATATCCACTCGACTGGCCAGTTGAGTCGGTTGCAAGTCCCGCACATTCGGGTAATTAACTACCAACTGCCGCTCCGTTGCCGCTGCAATTGCCGAACGAGCATATTCGGGAATAACATTTGCATCATTAAAGTTTTCGAGCGTAACATCCACACTACTCGTTGGAATATAGTTTAAGCCACTGGCTAAAGCCACCAAGGCCTGGACGCGGGGAATATTTTCATTTGGACGAAAGTAGTTTCCAGGGTAGCCGCTGAGGAAACCGGTTCGTGAAGAATTTTGGATACCTGAATAGGCCCAAAAGTTTGACTGAACATCACTAAACTGATTTGCAGACCGATTTATGGGCGCGGTAGGAAAGGCTTTGCTCAACATGGCAGCAAACTCCGCCCGAGTGACAGCAGCATTGGGGCGAAATGTCCCATCAGGATAACCACTAATAATGTTCCGTCGGACAAGGGACTCAATACAGGTTTGTCCCCAGATTCCCTGGACATCGCTAAATGAGGATTGAGCCTGAGCCTGAATTGGGAACAGAAAAGGAATGCTTAAGCTGAGACTGGGAATTCCCAGGCCAATAAATGTTCTAAGAGTCTGTTTCCAGGGTGAGTAACTATTCATCTAAATCTCCATTTTTAGCGATTAAATCTAGTTTCTTGAATTAGCTAAAAATGTTATCAACCCTAGTCTTGAATCGAAAATGCGACAAATCTTTGTTGTGATTTGTGTCTATTCACAATTCAGGAAAGGGTGACTAATAGCTTCTTTTAGCTGAAGTTTACGGCGATTTCGATCCCGATATCTATATCATAATCGGATTAAAGATATTCAGTGTATTCACTACTTTGAATAAATTAGAATTTTTCTAATCCTCTTTTAAGTCAATTTTATTAATGTATAAGCAGTAGTCTATCATGGTTGACTTTGTGTTGAATATGTTCCAATTAAACTGGACAATAACAAATTCAAGATTTATCCCAGAAAACACAAAACTTAATCAAATTTTGGTTGAATGAGTCGGGGGCCTGGAGAAAGCGGTGAATTGCTAGATCGAGAAACTCAGCTTGAAATATAGAGTTACCCAATTATGACTAGATGGAAGCAAGTTAAAACGCGTCTAACGGGCCAGATTTACAAGATTGTTATGAGTCAAAATAGTCTGGATAACACAATAACTAGAGATGCCAGTTTCCCCCAACCAGATCTTCAAATAAAAGCCAAATCCGAATAGACAGGTTATGGAAGACTTCAAGAAATAAAGGGATAGGTATTACACTGACTTAATAGGAGATTATCTGCTTGTATTTGCCCTTTATATAACAACTAGATATGAATTATATCAATAGATTAAATTGTATTGCGAAATTTATCACCATTGAATCAACTTCAATACTTTGTTAGTTTTGCTGGCAAGATCAGGAAGTCAAAATTAAGATAATATCCTAATAAAATGAGGTTTGCCAAGTGATATCCATTTGCAAATGTAGTAGAGTCCGTCAAAATGAAACTTCTGCGGTGGCCAAAACTAACAGGTTAATCCTAACTTAAACCTGGTTTTTAGCTGGATGTTGCATTGCATCCTTAGTTGTGAATAACAAAAAGTAAGACCTGGACTCTATAGGAATCAGATGAAAGTTCTATCTTAAATGATGTGGGCAATGTAACTAAACCGTGTAGGATCTAAGATTAGTGTTAATTGCTTCTGTCGAGGGGTTTCATGGCTGCTATTTTATCCTCCCCAACTCCACCAGACTTTTGCCAAGGGGTTCAATATTTTAGTCAGGATTGGCCGGATTGGGAAACTCAGGGCACGACCCCGATCATCTCTGCGGATTCTCAACGTATTCTTGATCCACAGAATCCCACCGCCGCCTATCAGACCCTCCTTTATGCTGATGCCTTACGCTATTTAATCCTGCAAACGACGGCTAGTAAAGCATCAGGGCATCCGGGGGGATTTGCCAGCCAGGCCGAGGCTTACGCTGCTTTAGTCATGCTCGGTCACAAAAATATCATTACGGAAGTTGGCCACCACGCCCCGGGATTTTACTCGGCCATGTTTCTGGATCGGTCTCTGGAAGCAATGGGCATTAATACCGTAGAAGATTTGCGGGCCCGCTTTCGGGAAAAACATGGACTTTTGGGGCATTTATCGGGCTATATTCCGGGAATTTTGGCTCCGGCTGGCCCCCTCGGACAAGGACAACACTTTGCCATGGCGGCGGCCTGGTTGCATCGAGATAAACTATTTCCCTTTACAGTTGGCGATGGCGGCCTGGGTGAACCCTATGTGATCAGCAGCATGGCCCACTTCAACACGGCGTTTCCCACGGTGACGAATTTCTTACCCGTGCTGGTTTGGAATGGCTTTAGTCAAGAACATCACTCGATGGTTTCACTCAAATCCAATGCGGAAATGGTGGCCTATTGGCAGGGCAATGGGTTCAAAAATGTCGTGCTGATTGATGCCAAAGACTTTGACGACCAGGCCCAGGCCGGGGCTTATGTGGACAGTACGATTTTTTCATTCAAGCAACGGTTAGCCTTTACCCAAGCGGTTCTCCAAGGGGTTGATCAGGCCGCCAAGTCTGCTCTGAATGGGGAATTAACGGTCTTTATCATTAAGCAACTCAAAGGGGCCGGGGTTCATGCCAAAGGAGCTAAATCCCATAACCTTTATGCCCATCACACCTTAGAAAACCCGGATATTGTCGCGGCTTTAGAAAAACGGGCCTTATCCCCCCAGGCCTGGGCGTTGGTGCGGACGAATTGTGAACGGGCTGGGGGTGGGCCGGCGGCCAAGGTTGCGGTGACTGAATCGGTGTTGGATTTACCCGACTTGGGAGAATTGCCCTTAGAAGCCTATGGCCTGGGAGAAGCGAAAGTGGCCACGACTGCGATGGGCCGGTTAGTTGCCGATGTGGGGCAAAAGGATCGCCGTTATCTCGTCACTAATGCCGATGGAAACGAAGCCTCTGGAATTGCCAACATTAACCAGGCCCTGAAAATTATCCACCCGACCACCGATGATCTTTATAATCAGGCCCCCAACGGTCAAGTTTATGAACCTCTGAGTGAAGATGCCTGTGCTGGCTTAGCTGCTGGCCTGGCCTTGATGGGGAGCCGCAGTTTGTGGTGTTCCTATGAGTCTTTTGCGATCAATGGTTTACCGATTTGGCAGACTGTCACCCAAGCCATGGCCGAGTTGCGCCGCCCGACACCTTCCACCGTTACGCTTTATACCGCTGGAGCCTTAGAACAGGGCCGGAATGGCTGGACACATCAACGCCCGGAAATTGAAGCTTATTATGCAGCGATGATGCGTAATGGCAATGTTTTCCCGCTGTTTCCAACCGATGCCAATAGTGTTCAAGTCTGCTATCGCTGGGCGTTGGGAACGTTCAATAAAGGGATTTCCATCTTTGCCTGCAAAACCCCGCTCCCGATTCGGACAACCTTTGAACAGACGGAATATGGCCTGGAACATGGGGCGGTGACGTTACAGGAGTCTGGTTCTGGCAAAATCATTGTGCTTGCGGCGTTGGGAGATTTGGTCTTAACCCCGGTCTTGGCGGCGGCAGAACAATTAGAGGCCCAAGGGTATCAGGTGCGAGTGGTTTCGGTGGTGAATCCCCGGCGGTTGTATCGTCCCTCTGACGTGGCCTGGGAGACGTGTTCCGAACCTGATGGTGGTTTTGCGACCGATGCAGTGTTTGAAGAACTCTTTGGTGGCGATGCATTGATCGGAATTACTGGCGGGCCTGGGGCAATGCTAGAGCCTTTGTTACTGCGGTCAACGGTTAAACGGGATATCCTGGCCTGGCAACGGGGGGAAACAACCGCAAGTGCTGGGGAACTTTTAGGGTTTAATGGCTTAACGGCTGAGAAGATTACACATCGGGCAGTTTCACTTTTGGCTTAGTGAGCTTCGATGCATAAATTATTTTCACTCATATATTAAAACGACCTTGTCATTTATGGCTACACGGCATATCCTTTGTTAGATTTGGGATATGTAACTTTTGGCTTTACAACCTAGTATCGCGTCTAGTATGCAAGGTATAATTTTTTCGACTATTTGGTTTATTTGAAAATAATTCTGTTGCTATTCAGATGTATTTCTTATCTAGATTAACTACTGTATTGCTTGCTATAGCTATCTGTCTGGTTATTTACTTGCCAATAGCATATTTTTTTCTGAAATCAGGATCAAAAATACTTCAGATGATTGGATTGTACTGTGTATTGGTTGTGTTTCTAACAATGCTAAATTCATGTGGTGTGCATACTCAGTCAACAGAGCGTTATTCTTATTTAAATGGAGAACAAAGTATTTACAGATGTGAAAGACTCTTTTGGCCAATGTTATTCGGTTCCGAGACTTGTTATCATAAGCCAATAAAGTGATTACTTTAGAAGAAAATTTTAAGAAGGGTTGACTTACACAAAGTAAAATCAACTTACAGCGAATTCGATGCTGGACTGGTACAGCCAAAGTCATACAAGCTCTAATCTAGCAAAGAATATGCCGTACTAAATGGATGCCGAAACTGCTATAAATAATTTAATTATATTGATAAATTATTTCGAGTCTATTTAATTAAAATAGCAACTATTTTTCTGTCTAGGGTATTAAGATCAATGCTCATTGAACCATAAATGTTTACCATCTGGATCATCAATATTGAAACCTCTTTTTCGATACCACTTTTTCAGTTCTTCACTATCAAAAACCATTTGTTTAGTCTCCTGATTTTTCCAAAAGTTAGGGTTTTGCATTTCCTGTTCTAGTTGTCTATCCATTTCATCAAGTTCTTGTTCAGATAGATTTTCAATTCGTTCCACGAGAGCTTCAGATGCCTGTTGACCAATCGCAGGATGAACTCTAATAGGCAGTTGGTTTACTTTCAAAAGATAAGTTACGAGATGATATATCAGTGCTGTACCATAACCTTTTTTGCGACAGTTTTTACGAATTTGCAAGTCATCTAAATGCCAGAAATCTCCATTTTTATCACACATTTTCTTGACAACAGCAGTACCAACTATATCCCCCGATTCTAGTACCATAAACCTATAGTTTCTCTGATCAATAACCGTACTATCAAACTCCATTAAGAGTTAGCCTCTCTGCACTTATTAATTCACCTATTCTGAGTTCCGAAACTTTGCATAAGAATAGAATTAACAAAATAGTAATACATTCATGCTAAAATATTACCTTGCACAAAGGCATTTGAAGATAAAAATTCTAAGTCGAAAGGAAACAATGAGGATATGGGAATAAGAAATATTAGGAAGCAATACTTTGAAAATTCTAAGGTAAGTTGTTGAAAAGTTTGATTTCACTATTTACCCAATCCCATGCTTGTAGTTTTAAATTCTTTTCAAATTTAATTGCCTCTAAAAAAGCCTTTTCAGCATCTTGAAGATGAGTGAAGTGACCTAAGTCCCTCACAAGAACATCTTCTTCGTAAATACCCCACTCATCTACAGAAAAATCATTGGTGTCTATCGTATTGAAGGAACCACTAGAGCCTATGCGTGTAAAGTAGCTATGATTTTTAACTGTATACAACTCTTTTTCTGGATGTTTTAGCAAATAAACTATTAATTCAAATGGAGGTATTGTAATAATTCCATAGCTTTTAACTATTATGGGTCTAATCATATTTTTAAAAAATAAGCGTACATATCAAACTTAAATTTTCAAAATATTGAATACAAGTGTGGATTGCCGAACATATTTTTGCTCTTGTGATCTTAATCGGAGTATTCCAGAAGATTTAAATTATGGTCTGGTTCTGCACTACCCCAATATTATTTGTGAGTATTCTGCGTTTATGGCTGGATTTAATCGTACTCAAATTTTTACGTAAATTGCCAAAATCAATACTTAAACAGGTGAAGGCCTGGCCTGAGAGGGTGTCAGAAGCACGCTTGAGCGAGTCAATTCAAGACCCTTTTAACTCCAATATTTGACCTTTATGGCCTGGGTTTAATCGTACTCAAATTTTATGTAAATTGCCAAAATTAATACTTAGACAGTGTGAAGGCCTGGCCTGGGAGGCGGTTAGAAGAACTTTTGAGCGAGTCAATTCAAGGCCGTTTTAGCTCCAAGAAATAGCCTGAACCTTGATATCGACTTGTAACCTTTGACGTAGGACATTGAGAATACTCGTCAGATTGTCCATGGTCGGATTTCCTTTGGCAGATAACATTCGATGTAGGCTTTTACTAGGCTTAGATGTTTCAATCGCTAATTCTTCAAAACCAACTGTTGCATTAACCAATTCTCTCAGGATCAGCCTTGCTGTTTCGGGTTCACCGTTAAGGAAAAGTGAAATTGCCTCATCAAGTAAAGCAGTCGCAAATGCCGGATCTCGCTGAACTCGTGAATTAACGGTTTCTTTAAAGTCTCTTGTTAGTGTCATGATTATCCCCTCTTTTTATTCTTCATTCCTTTTTTTGTATCTACTTCACCAACTTGTTTCTTTCTGTTCTTGTATTCTTGGTATAGTTCTTTTGCTTGCTCAATATCTGACTGCTGAGTTTTCTTAGTCCCACCCCCAAATAAAATAATCAGTTCCTTGCCATCTTGAGCTAAATAAATTCGATACCCAGGCCCCCAGTTAATTTTGTATTCCCCAATGCCGTCAAACCATTTAATATTTGAAGTATTACCTAACTCTAGACGAGACTTAGCAACAGTCACTTTAGCAGCAGCAATGACATCTAGACCATCAAACCATTTCTGATATGGACTTGAACCATCATCTTTAAGGTATTCTTGGACTCTCATCAATCCATCCAAATGGTAACTTATATGTTACTAAAAATCAAGCCCTCTCTTTTCAGGAAATCATAGCTGGACTTAGTTGTACTCAAATTTTAAGTGAATTGCCAAAATCAATACTTAAATAATGTGGAGGCCTGGCCTGGGAGGGTGTCAGAGGCACTCTTAATCGTGTCAATTCCAGGCCGTTTTAACTCTAAGAAAATCCAAGGTTTGTTACCAGGCCTCAACGCCACTCCAGCATTTCATCTACTGTTAAACCAATATCACTGGCGATCAGCCGTAATAACCTCGGTGAAATGTCACGGCCTTTATGAAATGGGACTGTTGTTCCTCGTCCATCTTCATGACGAAATTGTTTGTGCGAACCTCTCTGACGTACCTCCACAAATCCCAAATTTATCAATATCCGTACAACTTCTTGGGGTTTGAGGGTAGGAACGCTACTCATGCTTTAACCAACCGTGATCTGTTGTGTTCCGATGAATTCCGTCTTGATCTCGAGGTCTTCATCCTCTAAAAGCATCTCAATCACTTCTCGGAGATTATCCTGTAATTCGTCCAACGTCTCTCCCTGTGAATGTGATCCAGGAAACCCAGGAACATAGCCAACATAAAGCTTGGTATCGGAATCTTTTTCAATGACAGCAGTAAATTTTTTCATAAAAGCCATTCTTTTAATCCACAACATAGCATTTTAGAGCAATCCACCTGACCATATTTTGGGTATTCCAGAAGATTTAATTGTGGCCTGGTTCTGAACTACCCTAATACAGCATTTTTCATGACTAGTTGGCACAGTAGCAACAGTGGGTAAAATAATT